>DASWIU010000094.1:0-8398 GCA_036397515.1 Desulfurivibrionaceae bacterium
ACTCCGTTGAGTTATCCAAGGGGAAATGCCGGTATTATAGCATGGTTCCCCCTTCCCAGGTCAACAAAAAGAGCGGCGGACGCCGCGGAAACCGAAACACCCCGCATCTCGGCAGCCAGGCGCACCAAACCGCTGCGCAACACAAAAAAAAAGGCCATGCCGAAGCATGACCAGATTTTTCACCGCAAAACATTTTTCAAGATGGTGCCGAAGAGAAGACTCGAACTTCCACGAGGAAACCCCCACTAGGCCCTGAACCTAGCGCGTCTACCAATTCCGCCACTTCGGCACATCAGTGAGAGGCGATAATAATTTTTTCGGGGGGTGTTTGTCAAGACAATTAACCAGGGCCTCCGTAAAAAATCTCTCCTGGCCGCGGCTTGACCTTTTCGGGGTTGTCGCCTATTGTGTGGGCTCACCCAACCAGGACGCCCATCACCATGGATATATACACGAACATCAGCGACATACCGGGGCCTTTCCCCAGGGCCGCGGTCACCATCGGCAACTTTGACGGCGTTCATCTGGGCCATCAGATTCTGTTCTCCGAGGTGGTGAGCCGCGCCTATCGGAACAAAGGGACCAGCGTGGCCGTCACCTTTGAACCGCATCCGCTCAAGGTGGTCCGGCCCGACATCGGCCTCAAGCTGATCTCCACCCTTGAACAGAAAAAAGAGCTCATCGCCCTGGCCAATATCGACGTGCTGATCATCCTCCCCTTTACCCGGGAATTTGCCAACACCCCGGCCGAGACCTTTGTGGATCAGGTTTTGCTCAAGGCCATCGGCGTCCGGGATCTGGTGGTGGGCTACGACTACGCCTTCGGCAAAAGCCGCCAGGGGGACATCCCCTTTCTCAAGGAGCAGGGCAAGGCCAAAGGCTTCACGGTCTCGGTGGTGGAGCCCTACTATGTGGAGGGGATGCTGGCCAGCAGCACCAAAATCCGGGAACTGGTGGGGCTGGGCAAGATGAAAGACGTTAAAAAACTGCTGGGCCGCTACTACCAGATCCGGGGCGAGGTCAAAATGGGCCAGCAGCGCGGCGGCCCGCTCCTGGGCTTTCCCACCGCCAACCTCGCCATTGCCGAGGAGGATCTCTGCCCGCGCCTGGGGGTTTACGTCACCCAGGTGATCTACGACGGCAAATGCTACGGCGGGGTGCTCAACATCGGCTACAATCCGACCTTTGCCGGAAGCGGGCTTTCCGCCGAAACCCACATCTTCGATTTCAACCAGGATATCTACGGCAAACCGATCAAGATAAACCTGCTCCGCTTCCTGCGCGAAGAGAAAAAGTTCTCCGGGCCCGAGGAACTGGCCGCCCAGATTGCCCTGGACGTGGCCGACGCCAAGAAGGTTCTCGCGGAGGCCCAGAAGGAAATCCGCCTGTCCTGCGAAGAGAAATACAACCGCTAAAAAAACCAAAAAAGGCCGAGAGCATATGCTCCCGGCCTTCTGGGTGTTCAGTTCTTTTATTTCTTCTAAGCCGTTGCTAAAAACTTGACCATTTCGTCTGGCCAAAACAGCATTTTGTAGCGGCTCCTAAAAATCCTCGAACGCATCCTCGTCAAAGGGGATAACCTCCTTGCCCGTTTTCTTGGCCGAAACCGGGGCAGCAATAGCCCTGGGCTTCTTTGCCGCCGCCTTTGCGGCGGAAGGCGCGGCCAGGGCCGGCGCGGGCTTCCTGCCCGTCGGCCGCCCTATTCTTAACGCCGACCCGGTTTTTCCCGTGGCGGAACCGGAGGCTCCGCCACCGCTGACCAGATGGTCCAGGTCATCCACATACTTCTTCATGTACTCGGCCTGGGCACTCAACTCTTCCGAGGCGCTGGCCGCCTCTTCCGAGCTGGCCGCGGTTTGCTGGGTCACTCGGTCAATCTCGGCCATGGCCGAATTGACCTGGTCAAGCCCCTGGGTCTGCTCATGGGAAGCACTGGCGATTTCATCCACCAGACTGCCAACCTTGGCCGCCACCTCGGCAACCTCGCAAAAATCCTCGTTGGTCTGAACCAGCAGCTCCTCGCCCTCTTTCACCTTGTTCACGGTGCCTTCGATGAGATCCGCGGTGTTGCGGGCCGCTTCGGCCGCCCGCATGGCCAGGTTGCGCACCTCGTCCGCAACCACGGCAAACCCGGCCCCGGCCTCCCCGGCCCGGGCCGCCTCCACCGCGGCGTTCAAGGCCAGCAGGTTGGTCTGGAAGGCAATCTCATCGATGGTTTTGATGATCTTCGAGGTCTGTTCACTGGCCTTGGAGATCTCCCCCATGGCTGTCGTTTGCGCGGCCATGGATTGATTGGCCTTGCCCATCACCGTATTCACCTCGCGCATGAGCGAATTGCATTCGGCGGCGTTGTCGGCATTGCGCCGGGCCATGGTCGAGACCTCTTCCAGGGAGGCGGAGGTCTCCTCCAGGGAGGCCGCCTCTTCGGAGGCGCCTTCCGCCAGCTGATGCGCGGCGCCGGAAAGCTGGCCGGAAGCGGAGGTCACTTGGCCCGCGCATTCCTCCAAGCCGGCAATGATCAGGCCCACCGGGGTGATGACAAAACGGGACAGGCTCCAATACACGGCAAGACAAAGAGCCAGCACCACGCAGCCGATGGCCAGAACAATGGCCATCCCCAGCCGCCAGGAAGCCGCGCTCAGCTCCTCCTGGGTGACCCGCACCTGTTCCTCGATGCGGCGGGAGACCTCTTCCGAGTTTTTCTCCACCCCGGCAAAGCTCAAGCCCACCTCGACAAAACCGATGGTCTTGCCCTCGAACAAAACTTCCTTGCGCAGGGTCTCCTTGGCTTCCTCTTGATCCTTGGCTTCGGCGACCACATTCTTGTCCGTACCGTAAAAGACCACGGAAACAACATCTTCGTCATTCTTGGCATTGCCGGCAAGCCTGGTCATGGAATCAAAATCATACCCCACGATCAGGGCCGATCCGGTCTGGGCCAAAAGAGCGGCAATGGAATTCCCTTTCTTTCTCAGCTCCCCGGCCAGCAGCTTTTCCTGCGCCGCCTGCTCGGATTTGAGCCGGGTGATAAACTCATCCGCCTGCTTGCCCTGGGAACGGCTGGCGGTATAAATAGCCACCACCGCCAGCACGGTCATTAACCCCAGAGCCAGGCTTGAGACGATGAGAATAAATTTGGCGGCAATTCCTCTTTTTTTCGAAGCCATCTGATCTCCCGAATTCGTGTAATCGTTCCTCTGGAACAAAAAACCGCTGCTCATTCCCTGACAAGGTAAACGTTCAGTAACAGTAACACCTGCGCGAGCACCTTGTAACTTTTTAATCGACATCAAATTAATTCCCTCCCCCCTTGCGGGGGAAGGTTAGGGAGAGGGGGAAGTTGCCATTATATCAGCAGGTTGTAGCTACCCCCACCCCCAACCCCTCCCGCGAGGGGAGGGGAGTTTATCAGAAATATTAAGAGTTACAAGGTACAAGAACCCGACTCACAACGGGCCGAGGACAAAGCACCTGCGGTGCTACTGAACGTTTCCGGATTTGTTAGTTGGCAAAAGCCCCGTATTTGAGCGCCTTCAAAACTTCGCGCACGCTTTTGAAATCGGCAGGCGGCGCCCAGCCGAGGACGCCGGCTTTCTTGGCCGCATCGGAATCAGGTTTTACCGCCATGAGGGCCTCGCCGAGCTTCTTGGCCTTGGCCCCATCAACATGCTTTACCGCGGCCATGGGCCACTCGGGATACAACGGCGTGCTGTGCACAAAGGGGAAGCTGTCCTTGACCTGGTTGATGATCTTGAAATCGGCCATGGAGATCTTGCCTTCCTTTTCCATGGCTTCCAGGGTATCGGAGCGCACGGTGCCGGCATCCATGGCCCCGTTCTTCACGGCCAGAACCACGTTGTCATGCTTGCCGCCTTCCTTGAACTCGGCAAAATCCTTTTTGTAATCGATGCCTTTCTGGAGCAGAAGCGCCAAAGCCATCTGACCGCCGCCAAAGGAGGAGGCCTTCACCACCATGAATTTCTTGCCCTTGAGGTCAGCAAGAGTATTGATGGGGCTGTCCTTGCGCACAAAGATAACGCCGCCGAACTCCTTGACCGGCTTGCCGCCCGCCGAGTTGATCTGCATGGCCACGGGCTTGGCGCCGTACAGTTTTTCCATCTCCACGAAAAAAGCGGAGTTCGCCAGCATGAAATCGATCTTGCCGTCCTTGACCATGGGCTCAATGGCGGCAAACTCCAGGGGCACAATGGTAACCTTCTCTCCCATCTTGCCGGTGAGATACTCGCCGGTTGCGGTCCATTCCTCCATGACCTTGGGCGCGCCCCGCAGGGCGAGGATGCCGATCTTGATTTCCGCCTGCGCCGCCGCGACAAACATGGCGCTGGCCAGCAGGGCCAGGCCCATCATGCCGATCTTCTTGCTGCTTCCCATAACACTTCTCCTTGCTGTATTGTTTCACGCTTTTCCCGGATAATCCGGAACCCCATACAGGCACGACAAGGAACCTTCCGGCGCAAGCCTGGGACCACACCGGAAGCACAATGGATAGGTAGTAACACCCATACGGCATTTATTGTATAATTTTCAGGAAGATAGTGTCAAAGGGAATTATCCTTTTTTAAAAAATTTTTCCGCGCCATCACTGGGCCAGACAGAGACCGTCCCGGACCAGGATGGTCCGGTCGCCATGGCGGCAGGCGTCCGGGTTGTGGGTCACCATGATGATGGTCAACCCTTCCTCGTTCAACTGGCGTAGCAGACTCATGACCCCCTCGGCCGTCTCGCTGTCGAGGCTGCCGGTGGGCTCGTCGGCCAACAGGATGGGCGGCCGGTTGACAATGGCCCTGGCAATGGCGACCCGCTCCTGTTCGCCGCCGGAAAGCTGATCCGGCAAACGGTCCGCCTTGGCGCCGAGGCCCACCTTTTCAAGAACCGAGCGGGCCATGCCGTCCTGCTCCTTGGCGGAGATGCCGGTGATGGCCATGGGCAGCTTGATGTTTTCCAGCACCGTCAGGTAAGGGATGAGCTGGAAGGACTGGAAGATAATGCCGATATACTCGCTGCGGAAATCGGCCCGCTGTTCGCTGCTCAGTCCGTAGATATCCAGGGAATCGACCAGGACCTGCCCACGGCTGGGATGATTGAGCCCGCCCAGCACGGCCAGCAGGGTGCTTTTCCCGGAGCCGGACTGCCCCATGATGCTGATGAACTCGCCGTCGTCCACCTGAAAATTCATGTGCCGGATGGCGCTCACCGCGTTCGCCCCGACTTGGTAATCCTTGCCGATATCCCTGATCTCGATGAGATGCTGTGCCGTGTTTTCTCTTGCTTGCATGAATTCTCCTTAACCGTTGCCCTATAACCGTTCGCCAAAGATGGCGAAGCTCCCCCAGACGAACGCAGGCTGTAAGCGGCCAACAGTGCCGCAGATGCGCGAAAGAGGCCTGTCCGCCATACCCACGGTATGCGGACCAGGCCGATGACAAAGCAGATGCGGTGCTGTTGGCCGCTTACAGTGCCCGCAGCGCTTCGCTGGGGTCAAGACTGCTGCCCTTCCTGGCCGGATAAAGGCTGGCCAGCAGGCTGAGGGAAATGGAAAGCAGAATGGCCAGTCCGCCGAGGGAGAGATTCACCCCGGCAAAGGTTCCGTTGGGGATGACCAAGGGCAGCACCGACCAGGCGATGAGGTTGCCGATGACAAAACCCAGAAAGCCGCCAAGGAAGCCAACCACAATGGCCTCCAGCAGAATGATCTGCATGACATGGCCCCGCCGAAAACCGATGGCCCGGAAGATGCCGATCTCGCGGGTCCGCTCGTTCACCGCGCCCATCATGGTGACAAAAACCAGGAGCGAGCCGATGAAGATCACCAGCCCGGCAATGCCGTAGCTGAAGGCCTTGAACAACTCGACGGACTGCATCTTGGCCATCACCGCCTGCCTGAGCGCCGTGACCTTGGCATTGGGAAATTTTTCCGCGAGCTGCAAGACCAGCTCGGTGATCGGGCAATCCCGGCAAAAGGCGGCGATCTCCACCAGGGAAATAACCCCTTTCTTGCCCAGCACCTCCTGCATGGCGTGGAGATCGCCGATGATCATGCTGTCTTCCGCAGCCCCGGTGGGCTGGAGGATGGCAGTTACCGTAAAGGTCCGGCGGCCAAGGGGGATGGTGTTGCCCAGGGCAAGATCCAGGGTTGCGGCCGCCTCGGCCCCGACGATCAGATCCTCCGGGGCTGCCGGAGCATTGCCGTCCAGATGCCACCAGGTCTTGAGCGGCAGCTCCACCGCAAAATCAACCCCCATCAGGAGCACCTGCCGCCCCATGACCTGGGCCGCGCCGAGCACCTTGGGGGCTACAGTGCCGAGATTTTCCCGGTTTTCAATCTCCCGGATTCCGACAAGGTCTTTTTCGGCAAACTCCTGGGCCGCATACTGAACCCCGCCCACCGTGATGCCGCCATAACTCAGGGTGAGGTTCTCGCTTCTAGGCACCATGACGATGTTGGCGCCAAACCGGTCCAGCCGGTCCTCGATGTCCCGGGTCATGCTTTCCGTGATGGCCAACAGGGTGACGATGGTGGCGATCCCCAGCACCAGGCCGAGCACGAGAAAGATCACCTTACCCTTGCGGCGCTTGAGGTTGTTAAAAGAGATATGATAGAGTTTCATCTATTTTTTCCGCGCAGTCCGGTCGAACTACTGACCTCCGGTTGCCGCAGCCTCCTTTTTCATGGTGTGCATCCTCTGGCTGTGGCCCACCTCATTGAGCAGCACCGCCTGCGCCCCCTGCTGCAGGAAAAAGGCGGAAATTTTTGCCGTATCGAGCTGCTGCTTGTTGAAGGTCACGACAACCCGCAAGCCATGATTGTCCATCACCACCTCGCGGATTCCCTCCAGCTTCTTGAGTTCCGCCAGCGTCTGCTCTGCCCCGGCCCGCTCCCCGGACAATTTATAAATGGCATCCTCAAGGTGGCGGGTCTGCAAAAAGGTGATGGACCTGGGGATGACCACCAGCCCCAAGCCAAGGAGGATGGCAAGTGAAACAAGGGCCGCCACGGGGCCGAACCCCAGACCGCGCTTCTTCACCCCCAGAACCCGTTCCCGTTTTTCCCGGTATTTTTCAAGATCGTAGACCATCCGCACCATTACCCCTAATTTTGTTTTCAACTCAAAAATGAAAACCATAAACAGTAACTGTCCAGCAGTGCCGTAGCTGCTAGGCAGAAGCCTGCGACGTGTGCTGGCGCACACAAGCCAGGCTGATAACGACGCAGATGCGGTGCGGCTGGACAGTTACTTATTTTTTGAATTTGCAATACCAACTGTTCCGGTCGATGTCGGCCATGGCGATCACCACCTTGTCCCCTTCAATGGTTCTCGTTAGGGGAGCCGGGTTGCAGCCGCCTTTTACCTCGTTGATCTTGGCCGAGGCAAAACGCATGCCGCAGTTGAGGCAGACCATCTCGTCACCGCTCTGCTCGTAGCCCTTGCCCGCGCGATAACAAACATCGCAGGCATCTATGGCGGAGCGGATGACGCCGTCGTTGCTTTTCAGCACAAAGAAAGTCACCATGACGCCATCGCCGGCCTGAACCTTGAAATGGTGGGCCTTGCCGTCACTGACGGACGCCACGGGGATTTCCAGCCTCCCCTTGGCCGGGGCAAGGGTCTTCACCTTGTCCCCCCACAGACCGGCCATGGCCGTACCAACCAGCATCACGGACATCAGCACCGCTACAACCACCACAGATGTTTTTTTCACTGCACTTCTCCTTGTTCTTTTTTCAGGGGGCAAAAAAGCCGCCCCATTTTTTAAAAAGCTCCCGCCAGGATGCCGCCGTTGCCGAACAGCCATTCGGGCCGCAACCGGTGCAGCCCTTTGCCATTGGCGTTCCACCTGTTTTCTCAACTTGCTCCCGCACCGATTTGGCCGGGTAACCAAGGTCGGCCAGCACCCGGACAATGGCCTCCTCGTTCAAGGGAGGCCGGTGCTCAATGCGAAAAAGACCCTGCCCAAGATCTGCCGTCAAACCCACCATGCCCGGCTTCTTGAAAAGTTCGTCACGGATGGCGGACACACAGGAACCGCAGGTGACCCTCTCCACCAGAAAGGTGGTGTTTTTCAGGCCTCCGGTGAAAGAAGAGGCCGTACCAAACCCCCACCAGACCCCGACCAGAAGGGTGGCCAAACCCAAGGTTCCCAAAAGATATTTCATCATTTTTCCAGTTTTTGCGCCCATTTTTTTTGCGTAACCTCCTTCACCACCATTAAGCAAGCGTCATGCCACCCGGACATGAGCGATGGCAATCCGTGAGATAACAGCTTGTTACAGAAGGGAAGCAAACAAAAAGGAAACCGAACCAACCGGATTTTGAAGAATATTCGCCAAGATGACTGAATAATATTCTCCACCAAACGCAGGAAATCAGGGGTAACT
>DASWIU010000095.1:0-17214 GCA_036397515.1 Desulfurivibrionaceae bacterium
TTGCATGTGTTAAGCACGCCGCCAGCGTTCAATCTGAGCCAGGATCAAACTCTCCAGTTAAATATCTTAACAAGTCTTAAAGACCCGTTATTCTTCAACAGAGATTCTGATCTCTTTACTGCAATAAAAACTCCCGAAGCCAAAGCTCCGGTTTCTTGGGGCCCATCTTCTACTTTGCTCACTATTCAGTTTTCAATGATCGCTGCACCCCGGAAACCGAGGCTGCCCACTTACTGGGCGAAAAAAACAAGATACTCGAAACACCGGAGCCGGTCAAGATGTTTTATGACGTTTTTCAGAAGCGCTCGTCATGGTGTCGGGTTCTCGTTTCGGGGGCCAAAATAGCCGAACCACCCACCCATGTCAACAGCAATAATGCGGGAATCTCAAAAAAACACCCCGCCCATGAACCCGCTAGCCGTAACTCATTGTTTTTCTGCAACGCCCCGAAAAACGCCACCCCCGGCACCGGCCGGAAACCTTGACCTTTCCAGGCTTCCCCTTTGCAAAAACACCTCAATTACCCACAAAAAAACATCACAACCCTTCTGCCCGCCCGCCAGTAATTTGCCTGATGATGCTTGCCGCCATGCACGCGGCACCAAAACCGTTGTCAATATTAACAACCGCAATCCCCGGAGCGCAGCTGTTGAGCATCCCCAAAAGCGCGGCAATACCTCCCAGGCCTGTGCCGTAGCCGACACTGGTGGGCACCGCGATAATGGGTTTATCCACCAACCCCCCGACCACGCTGGGGAGGGCGCCTTCCATTCCGGCAACCACGATCAATACATCCGCCTTGTCGAGAAGATCCCGCCGGGAAAGCAGCCGATGGATTCCGGCCACCCCGACATCATACAACCCTTCAACCTCATGGCCCAGACAGCGCAAGGTAACAAGGGCCTCCTCCGCCACGGGGATATCGGAAGTTCCGGCGGTGAGCACCAAAACCAGCCCTGCCCCGCCATCGGCACCCGGCTGTTTCTCTGCCAACTGCGCGGTCAGCATCCGGGCTGCCTCGTGATACACAAGCCCGGGGATCTCCAGACAAACCGCCGCCCCTTTTTCCTGATCTACCCGCGTGGCCATTACCGCCGGGGAGAACCGGAGTAGTTTTCTTAAAATATCGGCGACCTGGCCGGCTGTTTTATTCTCCCCGTACACCACCTCCGGCACCCCGGTCCGCAAGCGGCGATGATGATCGAGGTGCGCGCAGGAAAGCATCTCGGCGGGGAAGTTCTTCAATTCCGCCAAGGCGTCGGCAACCGTGCATGCACCGCTGCTCACCTTGCCAAGGAGTTCCTGCATCTTTTTTTCGTCCATCGCACCACACCCGATATCCTATATAGATAACAAACGACCACAGCCATCGTCCCGCCTTCACCGCAACTTGCTCTTGCCGGAGGATACCGCATCCGGTACAGTAACGCACTCCAACCCAGTTTCCAGCTTATTTTTTCAACCGTACTCTTTCCCCCAGGAAACCCGATGCCGACAAAAATCCCCGCACCCGCGCAAGCTAAGTCGTGGCTGCGAATCACGATCACCGCCAGCGAAACCCTCTCCGACCCCATTGCCGATTTCATCTGCGCGCAGACCGGCGGGGTCGAGCAGATTCCGCTGGCCTCAGCCAAGGCCGCCCAGGAACAGATTGTCGGCTATCTGGAAAATGGCCCCCAGGCCCAGGAAAAGCTGGGGAAAATCACAGAGTATCTTGAGGAACTTACCCACCTCGCCCCCGGGGAGGGAAAGACACGACTTGAAACAGAGGTCATCCCGGACGAAGACTGGAACAAAGCCTGGAAAGCACGCTTCAAGCCCCTGCCGATCACCGCCCACCTTGTCATCAAGCCCACCTGGGAGTCATACCAGCCCACCCCAGGCGAAAAGGTGATCGAGATGGATCCGGGCATGGCCTTCGGCACCGGACACCACGCCAGCACCAAGCTGGCCCTTGAGTTCGTTGAGGCGCTCTTTCACGACACAAAAACCCCTCCCAAAACCGTTCTCGACGTAGGCACCGGCACGGGCATCCTGGCCATGGCCGCGGCCCTTTTCGGCTGCCGGGAGGTGCTGGCCATCGACAACGACCCGGAAGCCGTGACAGTGGCGGCAGAGAATATCCTGCGCAATGATCTGGCTGCAATCATTACCGCAAGCGATCTTGCCCTGGAAGCGATCCCGCACCAATTCGATCTTGTCATCGCCAACATCATCCATGATACGCTCATCGATCTGGCCGCCGGCCTTGCCGCACGCCTGGCTCCAAACGGCAGGCTCATCATGGCGGGAATCCTGACCGGCCCCCAGACCGAAAGTATCCGCGCAGCCTATAACGCTCTGGGCCTGAAACATCAGGAAACCCGGAGCGAAGGGGAATGGAGCGCGCTTCTCTTCCTGCAGCCATAAGCCCCCATGAGCCTCCGTCGCTTCTTCATAAACCCCACGGATATCACGGGAGACACCGCGCAACTGACCGGCCCGGAGGCCCACCATCTCCGGACCGTCCTCAGGCTTAGCCCCGGCGATCCCATCATCTTTTTTGACGGGACCGGCGCCCGATACCAGGCCCGCATCGAACGCATCCTCAAAGACCGGGTGACCGCAACCATCATCGGCCAAGACCGGGATCTTCCGACCAAGGTCCGCCTCCACCTGGGGCAAGCGCTGCTCAAGGGCCAGAAAATGGACCTTATTCTGCAAAAGGCGACAGAACTGGGGGTTGAGGCAATCTGGCCCTTTTCCTCGGAACACGGAATCCACAAACCGCTACGCGAAACGCAGCTGGAGCGCTGGCAACGCATCGTCCTCGAGGCCTGCAAGCAATGCGACCGGGCCAAGCCGCCGGAAATCCATGACACCCGGGAAATCACCGAGCTCATGAGCCATCCCCCGGCCTGCGACGTAAAACTGATCTTCTGGGAACATGAGGCCCAACAAACCCTGCCTGAGGTTCTTGCCGACCAGGCAACGGAGTGTCGCTCCGTACTGTTCCTCCTCGGCCCGGAGGGAGGGTTCAGCGAAGCAGAGGTTGCCTGCGCCCGCCGGGAAGGATTTCGCCCCGTCTCCCTGGGGCCGCGCATCCTGCGGGCCGAGACGGCAACCCTTGCGGCAACGGCGATCCTGCAGTTTGCCCTTGGCAATCTCGATCCGGCGCCCTCGGAAAATCAGGAGAAAACCCCATGCGCGCCGTAGTGCAAAGGGTAAGCCAAGCCTCGGTTTGCGTAGAGGGGCAGCTCTGCGGCGCCATCGGGCCCGGGCTGCTTGTCCTTCTCGGCGTGGGCAAAAACGATACTGCCCCGGACGCCGTGCTCCTGGCCGACAAGATTGCCAATCTCCGCATCTTCGAAGACGAGCAGGGGCTCATGAATCTTTCCCTGCTTGAGGTGCAAGGGGAGATGCTGGTGGTTTCCCAGTTCACCCTGTTCGGCGACTGCCGCAAGGGAAGACGGCCATCCTATTCCTCGGCCGCGCCGCCGGCGGAAGCAGCGCGACTCTACGAACAGTTCATCCAGGAAGTCCGCGGCAGACAAATCACCGTGGCCACCGGCAAGTTCCAGGCCATGATGGACGTAGCCCTGGTAAACAATGGGCCGGTGACCCTGCTGCTTGACACGGAAAAACACTTCTAGCCCCGTACGAAATTCTTTCCCCATATTTTTCAGCCCATACTTTACAAGCGTTGCAAATATAGCTATATAGTGCTTCACCGTTAATTGCTGCACAGGCGACTTTAGTTTGCGCTCAAAGACCATTTACCATTGCCCCGGAGGGGCATCGCATGCAAGAGCTTTGGTCCGATGACCCGAAAATCGTCGGAGAAGAAATTATCAGGATTATCGGCCAGCGCATCCCTGTAACCCTTTTCCAAAAGGGGCTGACTCCGCAGAAGCTCAGCCCTGCCGAAATATTCACCAAGGAAGCGGAACCCCTTATTCTTTTCGCCAAGGAGGCGCCTTTCCAGGCTCCCAAAGACCCCTGCCTGCTCCTGTACCAACACCAAAACCAGCCCATGCGGGGCTTCTACACTACGCCCGTGCTGGAAACCAGCACCGAGCTGGGGGTGCTCTTCCCGACCTCCATCATTACCGTCCAACGGAGAAGATATCCCCGCTACGTGACGAGTGCGCGCTCCGTTGCGACCTTCACCCGCAAGGCAAGCCAGTATCTCAATCATGGCACGATAAAGAATATCTCCATCGAGGGCGCAAGATTGGTGGGGAAATTTTCCGAACACATCCAGAAAGGCGACAAACTCAGCCCGGTCAGCATGACCCTCCGGTTACGGTTCGGCGATTTCGAGGAAAAAGCCACCGCCCCGGAAGCCATTGTACGCCGAGTTATCGAGATTGACCAAGAGACCAGGGAGTTCGGCATTCATTTCACGCTCAAGGGCACGGACAAGGAAAACCTCGAACGCTACCTTGCCATCTGCTCCATCGAAAATTCCCCGCCAAACGCGACCTGAAAACGCGGAACTCTGCTTTCCCTCAGCCCCCAAGCATCTAAGATCACCAGGGGCGCGGCACATCCCTCAACAGAATCCCCGCGCGATCAATCATGCCCCGAACACGCCGACTCCCTGCAACTCTCACGGCCAAAAAGCTCACCGGTGGGCTTTCCGCCACAGAGCCAGCAGGCGGATGCGCAATTCCACATCGCCGATGGCGCCGATCAGCCGCTCGAAGCCCTTCTGCTCCTCGGGATCAATCGGCTGCGGAGCAGCAACCGGCGGCGGGATATCCGCAACCATCTTTTCTTCGCCCAGAGCGGCGTCTATCTGAAAACGGATATCGCTTATCTTCTCGTCCCCCCGGACATTGGCATTGATCTGTTCCAGCAGCGCCTGCTTTTGCAGATGAAGCTGCTGCATCCAGACCGAATCGGAAACCGCGATCCAGAGCACCGTGCCCCGAATCACCTGGGGCGCGGTCCGCTCCGCGATCTCCGGGCCGACGACCTGCGGCCAGTTGCGAAACACCGCGTGCAGGGCCAAACGCTTATCCCATTGCTTTTTTTTGAACAACTCGGCAAACAGGGAATCTATCCGGGTGATTTTTTCGGGAGCCGCCATGGTCTTTGTGCCTGGGTGAGGGGGATTTAGTGCCTCGATTGTAAACAACCCTTGCCGCATTGCAAAGAAATCATTATATACTGCTCACAATTTCCGGCCATTTTCCGGCCACTTTATTATTGATCCGTACCAATAAGGACTTTCCCCATGGGCTTTCGCTGTGGCATCGTCGGCCTGCCCAATGTCGGCAAATCGACCATCTTCAATGCCCTCACCTCGGCAGGCATCGAGTCGGCAAATTATCCGTTCTGCACCATCGAACCCAACGTGGGCATGGTGCCGGTTCCGGATGCCCGGCTCGACATCCTGGCCGAGATGGCCAAGACCAAGGTCAAGGTTTACGCCCAAATGGAGTTCGTCGATATCGCCGGGTTGGTGAGCGGAGCCAGCAAGGGCGAAGGGCTGGGCAACCAGTTTTTGGGCCATATCCGCCAGGTGGATGCCATCGCCCATGTGGTCCGCTGCTTCGTAGACGAAAACATCGTGCATGTGGACGGCAGCATCGACCCCCTGCGCGACCGGGAGGTGATCAACACCGAACTGATCCTCTGCGATCTCGACACCGTGACCCGGCGCATGGCCAAGACTGCTTCCCAGGCGAAATCCGGGGATGCGGCCTACAAGGCGCAGCTGGTTGTCCTGGAAAAGCTCTACGCTCTGCTCAATGACGGCAAACCGGCGCGGGCTATCGAACTTGACGATACGGGCCAGAAACTGATGAAGGAGCTCTGCCTGCTCACCGCCAAACCCGTGCTCTATGTGGCCAATGTCAGCGAGGCGGAGATCAATACCGGCAACCAATGGGTGGATGCGCTTCGCAAGGTAGCGGCGGAAGAGAACGCCTCCGTGGTCATGATCTCCGGAGCGATTGAAGAGGAACTGAGCGCTCTTGAGCCGGCCGAGCGCCGGGATTTTCTGGCCGATCTCGGCCTTGAGGAACCTGGGCTCAACCGGCTGATCAAGGCCGGTTACGAGTTGCTGGGGCTGATCAACTACTTCACCGTGGGCGAGAAAGAAACCCGGGCCTGGACCATCAAGCGCGGCACCAAGGCGCCGCAGGCCGCCGCGGTTATCCACACCGATTTCGAGCGCGGCTTTATCCGGGCCGAGGTCATCTCCTACGCGGATTTCGTGGCCTGCGGCGGCGAGGCCAAGGCCAGGGAAAAAGGGCTGCTACGGTTGGAAGGCAAGGAATACGTGGTGCAGGACGGCGACTGCATGAATTTCCGCTTCAATGTTTAAAGGGCGAGTACTGAGAACCGAGTGCTGAGTGCCGAGGACAGGGAGATGAGGACAACCGCGATGATCAGAACCAATACGGACAAGCTGGTCTGCCAGTCGGTGATCGGCGAGATCACCTCGCCCCAGGGCGGGATCAACCCTTACCGGGTCAACCCGGACGGGCATCCGGATGTCTACCCCGGCGTGGGCGGCATCACCTACAACCTGCGGATCGGGGATCTGGCCGGGGAGAAATTCGGCGACCATGTGGAGCCCGCGGTTTCCATCAGCAACTTCACCCAGGTTCACGGGCAACCCGGCCCCAACCGGGCCTTGAACCAGTTTTCCTGCGTGGGCAATATTGCCCGGGTGGTCTCCGGCGACGCCAAGGGCGAGACCGGCCGGGTGACGGGCAAACACGGCGGCATCGAGCATGTGCTGGTGGATTTTTCCCCGGAGGTGCTGGAACGGTTCACCATCGGCGACAAGATCCAGATCAAGGCCTGCGGCTGCGGCCTGAGCCTCACGGATTTTCCCGGGATCAAGGTGCTGAACCTGGACCCGGCCCTGCTTGCCGCCATCCCCCTCAAAAAACTCAAGGATGGCAGGCTGGAGGTGCCGGTGACCCATACCGTGCCCGCCAAGATCATGGGCTCGGGCATCGGCGCCTCCCACAGCCACAGCGGCGACTACGACATCCAGATGTTCGACCAGGCCATCGTCCAGGAATACGGCCTGGATGACCTGCGGCTGGGCGATTTTGTCGCCATCCTGGATGCGGACGCCACCTATGGCCGGATCTACAAGACCGGCGGCGTGGTGATCGGCATTGTCGTCCACGCCAGCTGCGTGCTGGCCGGACACGGCCCTGGGGTGATGATCGCCATGACCTCGAAAGAGGGACTGCTGGTGCCGAAGATCAGCGCCAAGGCGAACCTGACCGCCTATTTTGCCAAGATGGCATAACTCGCGAACCACTTACAATCAAAGGATACTCCGTGAACCACAGAGAACAACTCAAACAACTGCTGCTGACCAAATCGTACCGCCACGGAAAGTTCACGCTCTCCTCCGGCAGGGAATCGGATTTCTACATCGACGGCAAACAGACCACCCTGTCCGCGGAAGGCGCCTACCTCTGCGGCAAGCTGATCTTCGAGATCATCAAGAACAACCCGGAAAAGATCGACGCGGTGGGCGGCATGACCCTGGGCGCTGATCCCCTGGTCACGGCGGTTTCGGTGGTGAGCCATCTGGAGCAGGATCCCATTCCCGCTTTCATCGTCAGAAAGGAATCCAAGGGACACGGCACCGGCCAGTACATCGAGGGGTTGAGCAACATGCCACAGGGCTGCACCGTTGCCCTGCTGGAAGACGTGGTCACCACGGGCGGCACCCTGCTCACCGTGATCGAGCGGGTGGAAGCGGCTGGCTTCAAGGTAGGGCTGGTGGTGACCGTGGTGGACCGGCTGGAAGGCGGGGCCGAGGCGCTGGCCGAGAAAGGCTACCACCTGGAGGCCATCTTTACCCGGCACACCCTGTTGCAGTAGGGTAACTATCCAGCAGCACCGCATCTGCTTTGTCATCGGTCTGCTCATGTGCAATAGCACACTTCGCAGGCCTTTTCCTCGCATCTGTGGCACTGCTGAACAGTTACATTCCGTGGGGTTAGTCCAATCCCGGCATTAAAATAGTTTTACACAGTAGGATACGGAAGGGACAACAAAATGCAGTGCAAGCAATGCAAGGGCAGGCTGGAGGTCGCCCGGTCCTGCCGGCGGGTCCGCCTGCGGTGCCAAAAATGCGGCCACGAATACCAGATCCACGAGGTGGCCGATCAGCTGGACGCGGAAACCGAAGAGATCCTTTCCCGCTGGACCTGCATCATCTACGACTGAAAGGCGAATCTCTCACGTTTCGCCTTCACCTCTCCCTTCACCATTCCAGCCGCAACACATTATCCAGGGCATCGACCTTGGCCACCCGCACGGAAACAGTATCCCCGGGCTTGGCAGCCACCGCCTGACTCGGCGGCATATCGGCATCCAGAAGGCAGTCAAGCAGGGTCAGATTGATCCGCTTGGGCCCCTTGTTGACCAGCAAAGCCTCGATCCTGGTCCCACCCTTCTGCTCCAGGTACCTGAGCAGCCAGTAGCGGTGCCGGGTGCGGCGCACCTGACCGACCCTGGCCAGCACCGTGTTGATATCCCCGGCAACCCCCGCAAGCTCGTCGGCGGAAAACATCGCCCCCCGGCCAAGGAGCAGCTGCTTGATCTGATGCTGCATGACCAGATCGAGAAACCTCCGGATGGGGGAAGTGACCGTGGTGTACTGCATGGCGCCGACCCCGCTGTGGGGCTTGGGATAGAGCAAAAGCTCCCCGGGCTTGAGCTGCTTGCGCTGGCGAAAAACCGAAAACAGATCCTTCTCGCCGCCCGCGATCAGCCGCTGATGGGGCTCGTCCTGGGCCCGGAACAGGCCGGGGGCCTGGCGATCCGCCACGAACTGGGCCGAGAGGGTATTGGCCAGCACCATGAACTCCGCGACCAGACTGCGGGAGATGGTGTCCACCGGCGCCAGGGCCACCGAGACCTTGCCTTGCGGATCAACGCTGATATTTACATCCGGCACCGGCAAGAGCAGCGCCCCTTTTTCTATGCGCCGCTGCTTGAGCTGCTCGCTGAGCCGGGCCAGGGCCTGCAGCTCCCAGTCGCCGCTCGCCACCAGCCTTTCCGCCTCCGGGTAGTTCAACTGCCGCTTGACCTCGACCAGACTGGGGATAAGATCGAACTCCAGCACCTCGCCCTTGGGGCTCAGCAGCACCATGACGCTCAGGGCTGCCCTCGCCTTGCCGGCGACCAGGCTGCACACCCCCTCGGAGAGCGCTCTCGGCAGCATGGGAATCTGGGTCTCGGGGAAATAAAGCGAGGTCATCCGCCGAGCCGCCTCGGCATAAATGGCGGTTCCAGGCACGACGTAGTGGGCCACGTCGGAGATATGGATGCCCACCAGAAAGTCGTCGCCCCTCCGCTCCACATGCAGGGCGTCGTCATAATCGCGGGTTGATTCGCCATCGATGGTGAGCAGGGGCAGTGCCCGGAAATCCCGCCGGTTTCGGCCGACAAGTTCCTCGGCCACGGGCTCGGGCGCCTGGGCCGCCGCATTGCTGAGTTCCTCGGAAAAAGCCACCGGGATTTGATACCGCAGCAGGGCCACATTCTCATGGGGTTGCCAGACCTCGGCCTTGATCAGGAGATGATAAACATCATGGGGGCCGGTGAGCCCCGCTTTTTTAAGCAGCTCCCGAGCCAGCTCACTCTCTTCCGCCTCGTTGCCAAAGACATAATAGTCGCCCAACAGGCCGAGGCAACGGTCGCGTTCCAGCCATTCCCCCGTGCTCTCCCCCTCCCAGAGGCGTTTGAGCATCATGGCCCCGGTGCTCATCAGGGCCTCCTGCTCCTTTTCCCGCTCCTGCTTCAAGCGCAACGCGGCAACCGCTTCCGGGCCGTGGGCCAGGACCAACCCTTCCTTGTATTTGAAATAGAGGCGATCCACAAAGATGGAACGGAGAAAGGCGGCGACATGATTATCCGTGGCGTCTTCGCCAAAGGCCAGTTCGGCGAGGAACTCCGGGGTGAAACTTACTCCTTCCTCCTCGCTGGCCAATTGCCATATCTCGGCCAGATCGATCTGGGGCAGCATGGCCTGTCGGGCCTGGTCTGCTTCCTTGAGCAAGCGCAGCTGTTCGTCCCGGCTGAGCGTAAGGGAATGGTGTATCGCGGATTGGTGCAACAGGCGGGAGAGCGGGAGATTCACCTCCCGGCCGTGCTGGTTGAACAAGTGCAGCCGCTTGCTGTCCTCGCCAACAACCATGGCGCAGATGAACCTGCCCTGCTCCATGTATTCAATGATTGCGCCCTGCAAACCCATATGGTGTTCCCTTGTGATGAAAAAAGCGAGCCGAAACCTCTGTCCGATAACAATTGGGGAAAGCTTGGCGCGCAGGTTGGCTGATGTCGAAGAAAAACGTAACCGTTCAGCAGTGCCGCGGATGCGCGGAAGAGGCCGGCGAAGTGTGCCATGGCACACGAGCAGGCCGATGACAAAGCAGATGTGGTGCTGCTGGACAGTTACAAAAAGCTGGCCAATGTGTACCAGCTATTCCGGTGGTTGTCATCTTTTTCCGTGGCCGTCAAAAAGAGAGGGGATGCGGAAAACTAGGAATACTGGTATAAAATGGTTTGGTTTTTCAACCCACACACACGAGCGCAATCGCACCCATGAAGAATTTCCCGGAACAGGTCAAATCAGGCATTGTCGCCCTCATCGGGCCGCCCAACGTGGGCAAATCCACCTTGCTCAACAGCCTGCTCGGCCAGAAGATCTCCATTGTCTCGCCCAAGCCCCAGACCACCCGCAACCGAATCCTGGGCATCGTCAACGGCCCGGACTATCAAATCGTCATGCTGGACACGCCGGGCATCCACAAGGCGAGAAGCCCCTTGAACCTGGAGATGGTGAAGATCGCCCTGGGCAGCCTGGCCGATGTGGACGCCATTGTTTTCATGGTGGACGTCACCATGCCCCTGCCAAGCACGGGCACCACTCTGACCCGCTGCCTTGAGGGCGTCGACAAACCGGTGTTGCTGCTGCTGAACAAGATGGATCTCATCGACAAGGAAAAACTGCTGCCCATTATCGCCACCTACCAGGGGCTCTACCCCTTTCAGGCGATCCTGCCCCTGTCGGCCAAGGCGAGCGACGGCACCGAGCTGGTCATTCAGGAACTCTGCCCCCTGCTGCCCACCGGGCCGCGCCTTTATCCCGAGGATATTCCCACCGATGCCAGCGAACGGTTCATTGTCGCGGAGATCATCCGGGAGAAGATCTTTTTACAAACCGGCCAGGAGATCCCCTATTCAACCGCAGTGACAATTGAAAGCTTCAAGGAAAACGCAGCCAAACAGCTGATCACGATCCACGCCACCATCTATGTGGAAAAGGATTCGCAAAAAGGCATCATCATCGGCAAAAACGGCAGCAAACTCAAACAGCTGGGCCAGGCCGCCCGGAGAGACATCGAGATCCTCCTTGACCAGCATGTGCTGCTCAAGCTGTGGGTAAAGGTGCAAAAAGATTGGACCAGCGACCCGCGTTTTCTGAGAGAACTCGGCTTTTAAAACCAAAAAGGGGGTCGATTCCACAGAATCGCCCCCCGCTTGCAACTTTCTTTTTTTTACAGATCAGACAACCACATTCACCCCGCGTGCTCGCTGTTCCCGCCGCATGCTTTGCTCCTGCGGCTCTCTTGGCGGCGGCTCCCGCCTTTCCGACTCGCGCACCGATTCTTCCGCGGCATTTTGATCCGCGGCTTGTTCCGCCTGGGTGAGAGCCCGGGATGCCTCCAGGGCGGCGGCGGAGATCTGGGTCACGACATCGGGGGATGCCTGACTGGTCTGGCCGGACTCCGACCTGTTGCTTTTCGCTTTCTTTTCTCCCTCTGACCCGGCATAGGGAGAAGCAGGCCGCTCTGTTCGGACATTGGTTTGTACTGAAGTGGCGCTGGGATCCAAAGGCATGTTCCACCTCCCTTGTGCGTAAACATCCGTTTCTGCGTAACGGCGCTGACCGAATGTCAGCGGATAGTCACGATGCTATCGTAGCATAATTTCCAGTAAAAATAAAGCAATCCCTTGGAGAGGGGAAGAAAAGCGCCCCGCCCCAGTCCCGGCCCGCCTTCCCCTGCTTTTTCCCAAGCATCCTCTTGAATAACCCGGTAAAACAATATATAAAACACAGCTTGAACATGATCCGCCCGCAACGCGCGGCTTGGCTCCGCGTTGCTCATTTTGCCAGGAGAACACCATGACCGAGGTTCGCGTACGCTTCCCACCCAGCCCGACCGGCTATCTCCATATCGGCGGGGCCAGAACCGCCATCTACAACTGGCTGTTTGCCCGCAAGCACGGAGGCAAACTGGTGCTGCGCATCGAGGATACGGACGCGGAACGCTCCACTCAGGAATCCATCCAAGGCATTCTCGACGGCCTGCAGTGGCTGGGGGTCGATTGGGATGAGGGCCCCTATTTTCAGTCGGAATATGCCGCGGAGCATATGGCCGCCGCCCAAAAGCTGCTGGAAAGCGGCCATGCCTACAAGTGCTTTTGCAGCAAGGAAGAGCTTGAGGCCAAACGGGAAGCCGCCGCGGCCGCCAAGGGTGACTACCGCTACGACGGCGTCTGCCGCAAGCTCAGCTCCGAACAGGTCCGGGAAAAAGAAGCGTTGGGCCTCCCGTATGTCATCCGCTTCAAGGTGCCGCAGGAACCGGGCAAGGTCGGGTTCGACGATCAGGTCTATGGCCGGGTTGAGCGGGCCTATGAGGATATCGAGGATTTCGTCATTGTTCGTTCCAACGGCATGCCCCTGTATCTGCTCTGCAACGTGGTGGACGACATCCGCGACCGCATCAGCCACGTCATCCGCGGCCAGGACGGTCTGAGTAACACCCCGCGCCAGATCCTGCTCTATCGGGCCCTGGGCGCGGAGCTGCCCATCTTCGCCCATATGCCCCTGACCCTTGACCTGAACAAGGCCAAGATCTCCAAGCGCAGCCACGGCGAGATCGTCTCGGTCCAGTTTTACCGGGAACAGGGTTTTCTCCCCTGGGCCCTGGCAAACTTCCTCGTCCTGCTCGGCTGGTCCACCCCGGATGACCGCGAGATCTTCTCGCGGGAAGAGCTCATCGAGGCCTTCGGCTTTGACGGCATCACCCGGTCCAACTCCATTTTCAACTACCGCAAGGACGACCCCAAATTTTTCACCGATCCCAAGGCGATCAATATCAATGCCCATTACCTGCGCACCCTGCCCATCGAGGAAATCGGCGCCCTGGTGAAGGTGGAATTTCAAAAAGAGGGGCTGTGGGATGCGGCCTACGATGGCGAGAAACAGCAGTGGTTCCTGAAAACCCTGGATATGACCAGGGAACGTTTCCACACCCTGAAGGATTTTGCCTCCCTGGGGCGGGCCTGGTTTGTCGATGATTTTGCCATGGACGAGACCGCCCTGGCCAAAAACGTGCTGAAACACCCGGGTCTCAAGGAATGGCTGCCCAAATTGGCCGACCGCCTCGAAGCCCTGCCGGAACTCGGCCACGATGAGACGGAGCGGGTCTGCCGGGAGTTTGCCGAGGAACTCGGGGTAAAGGTGGGGGTCTTGGTCAACGGGGCCCGGGCGGTGATCACCGGCCAGGTCAAGGGGCCGAGCATGTTCGAGGTCTTTGCCCAGCTCGGCAAGCAGCGGGTGGTGAGCCGGCTGCGCGAGGCGGCAAAATACTTCGCATAAAAATCGCCACGAACTCCACGAAAGAACACGAAAATAAAAACCACACTGAGCTTCTGTTAAAAATCAAGAAAGTTCCTTCCCGCCAAGAAAGGAAGAGTTAAACTTGAAGCGTTTTGCTAAGATCTTATCTCTTTCGTGTTCTTTCGTGGATTTCGTGGCTAAAAACTATACGGACAAAATATCATGATCAGCGACGAGACTCAGGCAAAGGACTTCATCCGCACCATCATCGCCGACGACCTTGCCATGGGCAAGCACGAGCAGATCGTCACCCGCTTCCCGCCCGAACCCAACGGCTATCTCCATATTGGCCATGCCAAGTCCATCTGCCTCAACTTCGGCATCGCCAAGGAAAATTCAGGAGCCCGCTGCCATCTTCGCTTCGACGACACCAATCCCACCAAGGAAGAGCAGGAGTATGTCGAGTCCATCAAGGACAATGTCCGCTGGCTCGGCTTCGACTGGGGCGAGCACCTCTACTTTGCCTCGGATTATTTCGAGCAAATCTACGAATACGCCGAACACCTGATCACCACCGGCAAGGCCTATGTCTGCGATCTTTCCGCCGAGGAGACCCGAAGCTACCGCGGCACCCTCACCGAGCCGGGCAAAAACAGCCCGTACCGGGATCGGCCGGTGGCGGAAAACCTCGATCTCTTCCGGCGCATGCGGGCCGGGGAATTCCCGGACGGCACCCGGGTGCTGCGGGCAAAAATCGACATGGCCTCCGGCAATATGAACATGCGCGATCCGGTGCTCTACCGCATCCTGCACGCCAGCCACCACCGCACCGGCGACACCTGGTGCATCTATCCGATGTACGATTACACCCACCCCATTTCCGACGCACTTGAGGGGATCACCCACTCGCTCTGCACCCTGGAATTCGCCGACCACCGGCCGCTCTACGACTGGACCCTGGACAACCTGCCGGTCCCCTGCCACCCGCGGCAGATCGAATTCGCCCGCTTGAACCTCAGTTACACCGTGGTCAGCAAGCGCAAGCTCCTGCAGCTGGTCAACGAGGGCCATGTTTCCGGCTGGGACGACCCCCGGATGCCGACCCTCTCCGGCATCCGCCGCCGCGGCTACACCCCGGCGGCGCTGCGCAGCTTCTGCGACAAGATCGGGGTGGCCAAAAAAGACAGCACGGTGGACGTGGCCCTGCTGGAGCACTGCGTGCGGGACGATCTCAACGAGAGCGCCGTCCGGGTCATGGGGGTGCTCGCCCCGCTCAAGGTGGTGATCACCAACTATCCCGCCGAGCGCACGGAGAACCTTACGGCCCAGAACCACCCGCAAAAGCCGGAACTGGGCGAGCGCCAGGTTCCCTTCGGCCGGGAAGTCTATATCGAACGGGAAGACTTCATGGAGGAGCCGGCGAAAAAATTCTTCCGCCTGGCCCCGGGACGGGAGGTGCGGTTGCGCTACGCCTACTTTATCAAATGCGAGAAGGTGATCAAAGACCAGGCCACCGGCGAGATCATCGAGCTCCATTGCACCTACGACCCGGCCACCCTGGGCGGCTCGGCCCCGGATGGCCGCAAGGTCAAGGGCACCATCCACTGGGTCTCCGCCGCCCATGGAGTGCCCGCGGAGGTGCGCCTCTACGACCGGCTCTTCACCGAAGAAAACCCGGACGCCGGCGAGGCGGACTTCAAAACCTTTGTCAATCCGGAATCCCTCTTGGTGCTCAAGGATTGCCTGGTGGAACCGAGCCTGGTCAATGCCAAGCCCGGCAGCCATTACCAGTTTGAACGTCAGGGATATTTCTGCGTGGACAGCTTGGATTCCCAAGATGGCAAGCCCGTGTTCAACCGGACTGTCACCTTGCGCGACACCTGGGAGAAAGAGAAGCTCAAAGCTTAAAGCTGTCAGCCTACAGCTTCACCTTTTCCCGGTTACAAACTCCTCAAACAGCTCTACCTCATGCCTGCAGCCGATAACCAGCGGCACCCGCTGGTGCAGCGATTCGGGCTGGATATCCATGATATTCACGCCCTCATCGGTTATGGCCCGGCCGCCGGCCTGTTCCACCAAAAAAGCCAGGGGCGCGGCCTCGTACAGCAGCCGCAGCTTGCCGTGGGGCTTGGCCGGATTCCGGTTATCCCGCGGATAGAGAAAGATCCCGCCGGCAATGAGATTGCGGTGGAAGTCCGCCACCAGTGAGCCGATGTACCGCCCGTTGTAGGGCCGCCCGCTTTCCCGGTCGTTTTCCTTCAGGTAATCGACAAACCTCCGGGCCTCGCTGTTCCAGAAGTTATAATTCCCCTCATTGACGCTGAAATATTTGCTCCGCTCCGGCATCCTGATATCCGGATGCGAGAGAAAAAACTCGCCCACGCTGGGATTCAGGGTGAAGCCGTGCACCCCTTCGCCGGTGGTGAAGACCAGCATGGTGCTGGAGCCGTAGATGATATACCCGGCAGCCACCTGCTCCCGCCCCTTTTGCAGCAGATCGGCTTCTTCCCCCTGGGGGGTATGATCGTTGGTGGATTTGCGCCGATGGATGGAAAAAATGGTGCCGATGCTCACATTGACATCGATATTGGACGAGCCGTCCAGCGGATCAAAGGCCAGGGTATATTTGCCCGCGCTCCCCTCGGCCACCGGGATGATATCCGCCTCCTCCTCCGAGGTCATCACGCAGATATAACCGCAGCGGGCCATGCGGCGCTTGATGGCGTTGTTGGCCAGCTCGTCGAGCTTCTGCACATGCTCGCCCTGGATGTTGGTTTTTCCGGCCATCCCCAGGACATCGGCCAAGCCGGCCATATTAACTTCGGCGTTGATGGTTTTGGCAGCCACGATCAATTCACCGAGCAGACCGGAGAGATCGCCGGTGGCCTGGGGATGCAGGCGTTGGCTGTCCATGATATGGCGGCTTACGGTAATTCCAAACGGTTTGGTCATTTCATTCCCCATGGAGGATCAAAAAAATTTTGCGCGGCGACTTAGGGCGCAGGCCCTGCGGAATAGTACGGAAGAAAACCCTTGGGGTCAAACAAAAAGAGCCTGCCCTGAGGCAGACTCTTTTGGCCTCGCCATAACAACACCGGGATCAGGCAAACATCTGGCCGATCTTCGCCTTAAAATCATCCTTGGAAAAGGGCTTGGTGATAAAATCCGTCACCCCGGCCTGCCGGGCCAATTCCGACTGGGTCTTCTCCGATTCGGTGGTCGCCATCAACACGGGAATTTTTGCCCATTCCGGCTTTTTTCTGATCTCGCGGGTCAGCTCGAGGCCATCCATGTTCGGCATGTTCATGTCGGTAATGATCAGGTCGAATTCGCTATCCATCTGGAGGTAATCAAAGGCCTTTTTCCCGTCCTCCACCGTGATCAGCTCCATGCCGAGATCAGCAGCAACGCCCTTGTAGAAGAAGAGCATGGCCTTGGAGTCATCCGCGGCAAGAATACGTTTTTCCTTGACCCCAACCTCACCGAGGCTCAACTGCGAGATATCCTTGGCGGCTTGCTCCCCACCGATCCTGGCAAGTTCCGCCCGAAAAGCGCCGATGGCCTCATGATCTCCGGACTTCTGCACCGCGGCAAGCATGGAGCCCCGCTGCCCA
>DASWIU010000096.1:0-4863 GCA_036397515.1 Desulfurivibrionaceae bacterium
GGGGCTTGAACAGCCTCCCCGCCTGGGCCTCGAGCGTGAACACGGGCAGGAAGCCGACCGTGATCACGAGCAGGGAGAAGAACAGCGACGGCCCCACCTCCTTTGCCGCCTCGATGATGACGTCCACGCGGCTGCCGCGGCTGCCCGCGTGCACCCACTCCTCCAGCTTCTTGTGCGCGTTCTCGACCATGATGATCGAGGCGTCCACCATGGCGCCGACGGCGATGGCGATGCCGGACAAGCTCATGATGTTCGAGGTCACGCCCAGATAGTACATCAGGATGAAGGAGATGATGATGGCCACCGGAAGCGTCAGGATCACGACCAGGGCGCTCGGCAGGTGGAACAGGAACACGATGCACACAACGGAGACCGCGATCGAGAGCTTGACGATCTCCTCCTTCAGGGTGTCGATGGAGCGGTGGATGAGGTCGGAGCGGTCGTAGGTGACCACGATCTTCACCCCCGCCGGCAAACTCGGCTCGATGCTTTCGCTGATCCTTGCCTTGACCCGGTCGATGACACTGAGAACATTCTCGCCGAAGCGAACCACCACGATGCCGCCCGCGACCTCTCCCCGCCCGTCAAGGTCGGCAAGGCCGCGCCTGATCTCGGGACCGAGCTGGATGGAGGCGACATCCTTGAGAAATACCGGGGTGCCGCCCCCGCTGCCCCCCACCGCGATATTCTCCAGGTCCTTGATGCCCTTGAGGTAGCCGCGGCCCCGCACCATGTACTCGACCCCGGAGAACTCCAGCACCCTGCCCTCCACATCCTTGTTGCTCTTGCGGATGGCATCCATGACCGTGGTGATGGAGAGGTTGTAGGCCTGGAGCCGGTTGGGATCGATGCTCACCTGATACTGGCGCACAAAGCCGCCGATGCTGGCGACCTGGGAAACCCCCGGCACGCTTTCCAGGGCCAGCTTGAGATTCCAGTCCTGGATGGAACGGAGCTCGGCCAGATTATGCCCCCCGGTCTCATCCACCAGGGCATAGGAAAATCCCCAGCCCACGCTGGTGGCGTCCGGCCCCAAAACGGGATTGACCGAAGCGGGGAGCTTGTTCTTCACCGCCTGGAGGTATTCCAGCACCCGGCTCCGAGCCCAGTAGATGTCGGTCCCTTCCTCGAAGATGGCATAGATGAAAGAGGTGCCGAAAAAGGAGAAGCCGCGCACCACCTTGACCTTGGGCGCGGCCAGGAGGGTGGAGGTGATCGGGTAGGTGATCTGGTCTTCGATGAGGTCCGGGCTGCGCCCTTCCCATTCGGTGAAGATGATCACCTGGGTGTCGCTCAGGTCGGGGATCGCATCAAGCGGCGTGTTGCGGATGGCCCAGATCCCCCAGCCGACCAGGGTAAACACCAGGAGAAAAATAAAGAACCGGTTGCGGGCGCTGAAATCGATGACCCGGGTGATCATTGCCTCACCACCCCCTTGAGACGCGCTTCGGAATCAATGAGGAAGGTGGCGGCCGAGGCTACTTTTTCCCCGGCCTGCAAACCGTTCAAGATCTCCGCCATGCCCTCGGCCTTGACGCCGACCTTGACCTCGCGGGGCTCGAAATAGCCCTCCCCCTTGTCCACATAGACGAGCTGCCGGACGCCGGTATTGATCAGCGCATCCTCGGGCACCACGAGCCTGTTGCCCAGGTCGATCTTCAGCGCCACCTTGGCGAACATCTGGGGTTTCAGATCCCCTCCCTGATTATCCAGGCTGAAGCGGATCTTTGCCGTTCTCGTTTCTCCGGCAAGGATCGGGGCGACATATTCGATGGCGGCAACAAACACCTTGCCCGGCAAGGAATCCAGGGTGATCTCCGCCTTCTGCCCGGTTCGGACCAGGGCAAGTTCATGCTCGTAGATATCGGACACCACCCAGACCGTGGAGGTATCCACCAGATCAAAAAGTTTCTCGCCGGGCTGCACCTTCATGCCCTGCACCGCCAATTTCTGCACCACATAGCCGCTCACCGGGCTGAAGACGGCCAGGGTCCGCAGAGGAACCCCGGTCTCCTCGATCTTGCGGATCTGGGCCTCGGAGATATCAAAAAACCGCAGCCGCTGCCGGGCGGCCTGACGCATGGATTCAGCATCCTGCGCCAGCATCCGGTTCATGGCCGAGGCCTCCTCTGCTCCGGCGGGAGCAGCGCCCTGCCGCGACCACTTGAGGATATTGAGGTATTCCTGCTGACCGGCAACCAGCTCCGGGCTGTAAATCTCGGCCAGCACTTCGCCTTTTTTCACATAGCGGCCGGTGTAATCGACCCGAAGATTCTCAATCCAGCCCTCGATCTTGGTGTTGACCGTGGCGATCCTTCTTTCGTCATATTCAACCCGGCCCACGGTTCGGATGGTCCTGTTCAGGGCTTTTTCCGCAGCCGCGGTGGTTTTCACCCCGATGAACCGTTGGCCCGCCTCCGGGATCTCGACGGTCAGCGGCTCTTCCGGAAAAGCTGCGCCGCTTTCCGCCCCCCCTGAGGAAGAATCCGCTGCTTGCGGCAGGACAGGGGCACCGCCGTGTCCCTGATGTTCGGAGGGAGCGGCCGCCTGCTCGGCCGGCGCCTGGACCTTTTTACGGAAAAGCCCGCCGCCCTTGCCGGAAAGCCCGACAAAGAGGACAGCCGCGATAAAAAGGAAAAGAACCACCAGGAGTATGCTGTTCTTCTTGTTCATTGTTGCCCTTCCTCCGTGCGGGAATCCGTCATCCCGGTTAAAGCCTCCAGTCTGGCCCGGGCCTTCTCCCGCTCCACCAACTGCCCCCAATAGGAGGTCTCGATCTCGGTAATGGCCTTCAACCGGGAGATCACGCTCAAGGCATCGGTTTTCCCCGTGGCGTATGAGGCCAGGGCCGACTGGAAGTCCTGATGGATCTTGGGGGTGAGGCCTTGCCGGTAGAGTTCCATCAAGCGCTCCGTGGTCTGGAGCATGGCATAGTTCTCCCGGATGGCGGCAGAGAGCTTCAGCCGCACGGTCTGCAGCTCATTTTTCGCCTCGCGCTGGGAGGCCTCGGCTTCCTGCACCGCCGGTCGCTGCTTGGTGGTGTAATAGAGGGGAACATTGACCGTGGTGGTCAGGCTCCACATATCCTGATTCTCAAAAGCCGGGCCTTTCAACCCATAATTGCCGGTAACGGCAATATCCGGATAATACTCCCTTTCCGCCACCCGCACCTTGGCGTTGGTGGAGGCCAGCATCTTCTCCCTGGCCTTGACCTCCGGGGAGTTCTCGTAGGCTGCGGCAATCAGTTCGGGCAGGGGCTGGGGATAGGGGACAAACAAGGGCGGGGCCGGCCTGTCCAGGGGCGCGGTCTGGTCCCGCCCCACCGTGGCGTTGAGCTGGGCTTCCAGGATTTGGATTTTTTGCTTCAGCATCTCTTCCCGCTCAAACAGCATGTACTTCTCAGCTTGCGCCATGAGGACATCCTGCTGCATGCCGCCTCCAGCTCCATACCGGGCCAGCGCCGCGTCTTCGAGCTTACGGAGAAGGCCCTCTTTTTCTCGGACCAGATCCCTGCTCTGATGGGCAAGGAACAGATCATAGTAGAGTTCCTTGATCACGGCGATGGTCCGCAGCTGCACCGCCTTGGCGGAGGAGGAAAGACTCTCCGCCTCCCGGCTCGCCGCCTCTCCCTTCAAGGCCCGCTTGCCGGGGAAAAAGAACTGTTGGGAAGCGGAAAAGAGGTACTGGGAATCTGCCGCCTCGTTATAGGTGAAACGGCTGGTCCCTTCATTCTGGTAGCCGACCATGACCATCGGGTCCGGCAGACTCATCGACTGGGGCACCCGAAAGCCGGAGGCCGCGGCCTTTTCGCGGGCAGCCAATATCTCGGGGCTGGCCTGCAGGGCCTCGTCAATAAGCCCCTGCAGCGGCAACTCTCCGGCCCAAACCGAGGCTTGCGGGGCAGACAGCAGAACCCCGGCTGCCACCAGGACCAAAAGTCTTTTTATTCTCCCGGAACCATCTCCCATGCGCTGCTTTCTCCCGTTGCCGTAGAGGCTACTGCACATCCACGCTGAATTTTGTCGACACGGTCTTGCCGCTACGCACGATCTTCACCACGACATTCCAGGGGCCGGCCATGGAAAAATTCAATTTCCCCTGATAGGTGTTCTTGCTCAAGGCAAGCACCGCCCCGTAATTCATGGGAGGCATCCCCGGCATGGCGGGCATGGAATACTCCACCTTTACCCCGGCATCCGTCACCTCCTTGCCGGCGGAATCCTTCACGGCCACAACAATCCCGTTCTCGCCCATCACCGCGGGGCTTTTGTCCATCTTCACCACCACACTCAGGTCGCCGGCCTTTTTCTGGATCTCATAGTCCTTGGCCCAGACAAGCCCTGCACTCAGCAACAGCATAAGGGTAAACACCGCTATTTTTTTCATCTGTTCCTCCTTGGGGTGCGTATCCCTGATCGGGACGCTTTTTTTACTTAAAAATTCAGGGGATATCCGACATTCCCATGATTTCGCCCTGACACTTGACAAGAGATAAAGCAAGGAACATGCCCAATAAATATTCATCGCAAGATCAAGTAAATAGCAACAGATGCAGAATAAAGACGGAGGGAAATTGAAGAATATTCTCCCTGAAATGAAGAATAATCTTCACTCCGCTTTCCCACGACTTTATTCTATCAGATTTTTGGGGAAAATGGGAATTGCGCCGCGGAAGGCGCCGAGACAGGAGAATACGGGGAGGAAGAAACGGACAGGGCAAAAAGGCAAAAAAAAACCCTTCCTTTTGAGGGGAAGGGTTTTACTACAAAAATGAATCGGCGGCGACCTACTCTCCCACCAAGCTTCCCTGGCAGTACCATCGGCGCTGAGAGGCTTAACTTCCGTGTGCGGAATGGGAACGGG
>DASWIU010000097.1:0-10803 GCA_036397515.1 Desulfurivibrionaceae bacterium
GTGAGCTGGGCCAGGCTCTCCTGCCGGTTGACCGGGTCGGTGCTTACCTACGTCAACACCCATTTCGACTACGAACCGACGGCCATCGAGGGCGATGCCCGGGTTCTGCGCCAATGGCTCGACCGGATCCGCCAAGATACCGATACCGCGCTCATCGTAACCGGCGATTTCAATGCCGACAAGGATTCAAACGCATACCGCCTCCTGACCGGCGATGGAACGCTGATCGACGCCTTACGGCGAATCCAGCCACACGGGGAAGATGAGGCCACCTTTCATGCCTATGGGCTCCAGGAGGAAATGGCAGCCATTGACTGGATTCTGGTCTCCGACCATTTCCGGGTCCTTGAGGCGCGGATCGACCGTTCCCGCCAAGGCAACCTCTTCCCCTCGGATCATTACCCCATAACGGCAGTGCTCGACTGGAAGGCGTAAACCGGCGGCAACTGGGAGCGCCCTTTGCCCCCACAACACAACTTCATCTGTCAGCGGCTCACCGATCCGGCCCCGGCCATGACCTCGGCCATGTCAAAGGCCACCTGGGCCAGCATGTTGGGCACCACCGGCCCGGCCTGCGAGGGCTTGATCTCCGGGGGATTGAAGGCGGCGAAAAAACGGGACAAGGTGCTGCTTTTCGGATAGGCCATGGCCTGATCCATGGACTGCTCGATGTACCAGACGGTATTGCCGGTATGCACATTGAGCAATCGGGTGGACACCTCAACCCTCCCCCCGCCGAACTGGCTGCCTTCCAAGGCAAAGTTGACCTTGCCCGCCAGGACCATATCCACCTTGGCCTTCCGGCCGAGGGCCAGGGCTTCCTGGATATCATGGTAAGGCTCCTCCAGGCGGAGCACCCTGGGGAAAGCCTGCTTGCCCAGAAGAACATCCTTGAAAAGCATGGCCACCCCCTCCCCCTGTTCCCGGGTCATATTGGTGGGCACCTGAAAGGGGAGCACGCCCACGGTCGCCTCCTGATAGGTATTCACATCCGGATGGATAAAAACCACCGGCGAGTTCTTTTTGACCTTAACCGGCTGGTTGGCCCAGTTGCTTTGGCTCGACGCACACCCGGCAAGAAGAAGACCGAGCAGCACCACCGCTATTCCCTTACGCATACCGCCCTCCTAATAACTATCCAGCTTGATGCCGGAATTAAACGAAAACCACGGAAGGAACTGTTCGGCAGTGCCACAGATGCGCGAAAGAGGCCTGCGAAGTGTGCTATTTGCACATGAGCAGGCCGATGACAAAGCAGATGTGGTGCTGCCGGACAGTTCCCCCCTTCTCAGCGCTCTTGGCCGGAGAGCAGCGCATCGCCTAGGGCGCCGCCGCCTACCGCAAGAAGATGATTGATATTGCGGCTACGTTGCAGCTCAAGCCCTGCCACGGAAAGCACCTGCTGGGAACCGGCGTCGAGCAGCCGGAGATTGAGGATTACCGTGGTCGGGGTCAGCGAATAGGTGCCGGTGAGGATGGCCGCGGCCTGTTGCTGCTTGGCCAGAAGCTTGGCGTCGCGGGTGAGCATCAGCTCGCCCCGGTTGTCCCGAATGAGAAGCTCGGCGGACTTTCTGATCTCCACCACGCCGAAGCCGTGGCGAAACAGGCTGGTGGACAGGGCCTCGGTCAGGGTCCGACCAAAACGGGTGGTGGTATAGAGGTTGTCGAGATCAACCACCGTGGTCAGGATCAACCGCTGACCGCCGCGCGCGCCGCGCATGCCGGAGGTCAACTGCAGGGCCAGCTCCTCCCCCACCCCGAAAAAGTCCGGGGTGACCACCGAGGCGGTGCCGCCGGTGGTCGCCGGAGGCACGCACCCGGCCAGGAGCAGGGCCCAGCCCAGCAACAGCGACACCCCGAAACCGGTAACCCTCTTCCTTGTCTTTTTCATGGGCAATCCTTTTTTGCGACACGCTTTACGGTGCGTTTTACGACACGTTTCTTCGCCGGTTTTTTTGCCGGAGGCGGGGCCACGACCTGACCCTTTTCCGGAAACTGCCGGATCGTGACCTGCGCGGTGCGGCCGGAGGCTGGCATGCTTTCATTGGCCAGGAGATTAGCGGTCATCGCGTCAATGGGCAAAACCATACTGGCGGAGGAAAGAACCCTGTTGTCGTCGTTGCGCAACAGCCGGGCATTGACAAAGATCTCCTGCCCGGCCACGGCATAGGTTCCCGCCACCACGGCCTGGGCCTCCTGGACCAGACCGATTTCATCCATGCTCCGCGACAAGGCATACTCGCCGTGATGCGGGCTCACCATCATGCCCGGGGTTTTCCGCACCTCGGTCACCTCCAACCCGGACTGTTGCAGGGTGGAAAGCAGTTGTTCGCCCAGAAACCGGCCGAAGGAAGAGGTTGCGTAGAGATTGTCGAGGGTGACAAAGGTGCTCACCGCCACCACATATTCATCGGCCACCACCTCGCCGGCATTGGCAATGAGCGCCTTGCCCAGCTCATTGATCTTGGCCTGCAGGGCAGCGCCCTGTCCGGCACTGCCTGCCGCCGGTCCTCCCGACTGTCCGGAGCCGAAACCGGCAAAAACGGAGGAGGACATATTCCGCGGCGAGAAAACCCGCGCGGTGCGGAACACATAGTCCGGCGGAATGGCATGGGGATAATTGTAGAAATACGGGCGATAGGCCGGGGTGGGACGCTGCCGCTCCCGGAACAGCCCGCCCTTGTCCGCATCGTCAGGAAGTTGACCATCATCGGCCAGCACGGGGGTTACGGCACATCCCAAGGTCAGCAAAATCGCAACTAATTGTCTCATCATCATTTCCACCCCTGTCAGGGATTAAAATTATAGGCAGGATAATCGTTTTCCATGCTCCGCCAGGAAGGGCCGAAGACCTGGACCATGGGGTCACCCGCAACGCCGCCTCTGCCGCCGGGGTAGACGACAGGCACCCGTTGGCCTTCCCCGAACACGGGCGAGGCAAGCCGCATTTCCACTTCGACCAGATTGCTGTACACGCCTCCGGAACAGCCGCAGCACCCGATGAGCAACAACCCTGCCATGATTTTCCGCATATCCTTCTCCCTCTGTGGTCTTGCCCTACAACAACAAGGCCGGCTGGTCAATAAAATGACGGGTTGACCTCCCATCCGGTATGGGAATTTTTTTCCCGCTTATCCCCGTGGGGAGATCGGAACCCGCGGCCAACAAGGAATTTTTTTCTGAGCCAACCCTCCAGCCCCCCTTTTTTCTCCGATCTCGCCTTGATTATAAGCATTTTCCATGCCACCACGCCACGCTTCCCCCAGGCCTCTTCTGAACAATCTCCGGAAGCACCGTCTCCCCCCGGAAAATGGCCGCTACAACCCTGCAAATTTCTTGGCGAAATAACGGCGATCAGAAAAAATGATTGCCAAAAAACCGGGATGGATTATAGTTTCGCAGTTTATACTACCGCGATACCCACCGGGAGATTTCCCACAGGAGGAGTTGTATTATGGCACGTATCACCGTCGAAGACTGCCTGAGCCAGATAGGCAATGAAAATCGTTTTTCCCTTATCCATCTTGCCGTTGAGCGGGTCAAACAGCACCGCAAGAACGCGCCTTTTCTGGTGAAATGCAAAAACAAGGAAATTGTCGCCACCCTGCGCGAGATTGCCGCAGGCCTGGTGAGCTTTGCCACCATCAAGGATTTCACCCCCGCCAAGGAGGATGCTCCCGTCGCGGCCGCGCAGAAGAGCGATGAACCGACGGAACAGGCTGCCCTCTAAGTAATGGAAAATGATTTTTACAAAATCCTCGGGGTCTCCCCGGACGCACCTGCCGAGGAAATAAAAAAAGCGTACCGCAAGCTGGCCATGAAATACCATCCGGACAAAAATCCGGACAACAAGGCGGCTGAAGATAAATTCAAATCGGCTGCCGAGGCCTACGAAGTTCTCGGCGATCTGGAAAAGCGGAAGATTTACGACCGCTACGGGGTCGCCGGCCTCAAAGACAGCGGCTACAGCGGACCGGGCAATTTCGAGGATATCTTCTCAAGCTTCGGCGATGTCTTCGGCGACATGTTCGGAGGCCGCTCCGGACAAAGGCGCCAGGGCCCCATTCCGGGAAACGATCTGCGCTATGACCTGGGCATCAGTTTCATGGATGCGATGCACGGCGCGGAAAAAGAGATCGAGATCACCAAGCGGGAAACCTGCTGGACCTGCGACGGCAGCGGCTTGCGCCCCGGCCATAAAGCAACCACCTGCCCGACCTGCAAGGGGCATGGTCAGGTAGTCCACGCCCAGGGCTTTTTCCGGGTGCAGACCACCTGTCCGAAATGTCACGGCGAGGGCACGATCATCACCGAGCCCTGCAATGATTGCCAGGGCGAAGGACTGCTCAAGAAAACGAAAAAGGTGTCGCTGAAGATCCCGGCCGGGATCGACACCGGCGCCCGCATGCGCTTGCGGGGCGAAGGCGAGGGCGGCCGCAAGGGAGGCCCGCCGGGCGATCTCTATGTGATCATGCATGTGGAGCCCCATGAGTTCTTCCTGCGGGAGGGCAACACGATCCACTGCCTCTTCCCCCTGACCATGGTGCAGGCCGCGCTGGGCGCCACCGTGGAGGTGCCGACCATCAACGGCGCCAAAAAACTGGTAATCCCGGCGGGAACCCAGCCCGAGCAGGTCTTCACTCTCAAAGGCGAAGGCGTTCCCTCCCTCCGGGGCGGAAGCCCCGGCAACATGATTGTTGAGATCAAGGTGGTCATCCCGAAAAAACTATCCGCCCGCGAAAAAGAGCTGCTCGCGGAGTTTGACACGCTGCAAAAAGAAAGGGGTGCCAACCAGGAACAGGAAGGGTTTTTCAAAAAAATCCTCCACAAATTCGCCGACGAAAGTTCTTGATTCTTCCTCCCGGGACAGCGACAATGGACGATCAGACCGTTACGGCAAGCCCTCTTACCCATTTTGACGAAGCCGGGAATGCCCGGATGGTGGACGTGGGCGGCAAAAATGAAACGGTGCGCGAAGCAACGGCTTCCGGCGCCATTTCCCTTTCGGCCCAGGCATTTCAGCTGGTGCGGGAAGGCAATATCGCCAAGGGCGATGTCCTCGGGGTCGCCCGGCTCGCCGGGATCATGGCCGCAAAAAAGGTCGATGCCTTGATCCCCCTGGCCCACCCTTTGGCCATCAACAAAGTGACTGTTGACTTTGACCTGGATGGGGCGACACACACCATCCAAATTACCGCAACCGTGGGTATAACCGGCAGGACCGGGGTCGAGATGGAAGCACTCACCGCCGTCTCGGTTGCCGCTCTGACCATTTATGATATGTGTAAGGCTGTGGACAAAGGCATGATCATTAATAACATCAGACTGGAAAGGAAAATCGGGGGCAAAAGCGGGAACTTTCAGCGGAACGGATAACGCTCGCCCAAGATATGCCAAGGGAGTAACACTGTGGACAGAGAACAACTTGAGTATTTTCGCCAGAAGCTGGAGACCATGAGTCAGGATCTTTTGCAGGAGGCTGAAAAAACCATCCATGAGATGACCGACAGCACGGAAAATTATCCCGACCCCACCGACCGGGCCAGCGCTGAATCCGACCGGAGCTTCGAGCTCCGCATCCGTGACCGCGAACGCAAACTGCTGGCCAAGATCCGGGAGGCCATCGAGCGCATCGATGAAGGCACCTATGGCATTTGCGATGAATGCGGCGACGAGATCTCGGCCAAACGCCTTGAGGCGCGGCCGGTGACCACCCAATGCATCGAATGCAAGACCCTCCAGGAAAACCAGGAAAGAGCGCAAAAAGGCTTATAAGAGAACAACCATATCTGTTAAAATTAAAACAGAAGCCTGAACATCCCAACGGTAACTGTTCCGCTGTGCCGCGGAGGCGCGAAACAGGCCTGCGAGCAATAAGCCCGCCCATGGAAACAGGCCTGTGACAAAACAGATGTGGTGCTGCCGAACAGTTACCTAAGAGACCGCGATGCCTGAACTGCGCAAAGACCCGATCATTGGCCGCTGGATCATCATCTCCACCGAACGGGGAAAGCGGCCCACTGATTTCATCGTCGAAAAAAATGAGAGCAGAGGAGGGTTCTGTCCCCTCTGCCCCGGCAACGAGAACACAACCCCTCCGGAAGTCCTGAGTTACAGCAGTGACCTTGGCCACCAGGCCAACAGGCCCGGCTGGAATCTGCGGGTCGTGCCCAATAAATATCCCGCCCTGGTCATCGAGGGCAGCCTCGGCAAAGAGGGCGATGGTCTTTATGACCGGATGAACGGAATCGGGGCCCATGAGGTCATCATCGAGACCCCGGACCACAACGAGACCTTCACCAACCTGCCGCCGGAACGGATGATCAAGGTGTTCCTGGCCTATCGCGACCGCCTGCTGGATCTGGCCCAGGATCCGCGCTTCCGCTACGTCATGGTTTTTAAAAATTTCGGCGCCGCGGCCGGGGCCTCGCTGGAACACTCCCACTCCCAACTCATTGCCCTGCCCATTCTCCCGCGCATGATCAGCTCGGAGATCGAGGGGAGTCTTTCCTACTACAAATACAAGGAACGCTGCATTTTCTGCGACATCATCCGACAGGAAATCAACCAGGACCAACGGGTGATAGCCCAAAACGACCTGTTCGTCGCCATTGTCCCCTATGCGCCCCGTTCGCCTTTCGAGATGTGGATTCTGCCCAAACGCCACGCCTCTTCCTATCTTGCCATGGATGACGACCATTTCAAGGCGCTCGCCGCGATCTTTTCCGAGTGCATGCGCCGCCTGAACGTCTGCATCCCCAATGTTCCCTACAACTTTGTCCTGCATGGCGCGCCCCTCCGGTCACAACCCCTCGACCATTACCACTGGCATTTCGAGATCATGCCCAAGCTGACGATGATCGCCGGTTTTGAATGGGGCTCGGGTTTTTACATCAACCCCATCCCGCCGGAAGAAGCAGCCCAATTTCTCAAGGAAGCAACAATCTGATAAAACGCCGAGGGAGCAGCACCTTTCGCAACCTTTGACCAGATAATAGGGTGGAATAATGAAAAAAATACTGCTTGTTGACGACGAAGACAGCATCCATCTTTTGTACCGCGAAGAGCTGGAAGAGGAGGGCTACGAGGTGCACTCCGCCCTTTCCGGCGAAGAAGCCCTGGCCCAGCTGAAGATTATTGCTCCGGACCTCGTCATCCTCGACATCAATATGCCCGGCATCAACGGCATTGACGTCCTCCGCCAGATCAAGGAAATGAACTCCTCGCTGCCGGTGATCCTCAGCTCCGCTTATCAGGAGTTCAAACAGGATCTGGCCACTTGGGCTTCCGACGAGTACATCGTCAAATCATCCAACCTGGACGAGCTCAAGGCGGCAGTGAAAAAGCATCTTGCCTGAAAACCGGGCCGCCGAGGACAAACCGACAAAACCCCGCCCTCCTGCCCAATGAGCGTACCCGTTCCCAAAGAGCTAGACGGTTTCCGCCCCAAATTGTCAACGTTCACCCGTGCCGGAGATGCGTGTGTCAATTGTCGGCAGAAGTGACCGACAAAGAGGTCTGCGAAGTGTGCTATTGCACATGAGCGGGCCGATGACAAAGCAGATTCGGTGCGGGTGAACGTTGACCAATGAGCGACATGAAAGATATCCAAGGCCAGCGCGATTACCGCCGGATCAACATCAAGAAGGTCGGGGTCAAGAACATCTCCTACCCGGTCACGGTTCTGGACAAGGCCCGGAAGACCCAGAAGACCGTGGCCACGGTCAACATGTATGTCAACCTGCCCCACCAGTTCAAGGGCACCCACATGAGCCGGTTCGTGGAAATCCTCAACCGGTTCCACGGCGAGATCAACCTGAAAAGTTTCCATCGCATCCTTGAAGAGATGAAGGTCCGGCTCCAGGCGGAAGCGGCCCACATGGAAATCACCTTCCCCTATTTTTTAAAGAACTCTTCCGGGCAGGCGCAATCGGTGGGCATGAATGAATACCGCTGCACCATGCACGGCTCCCTGGACAAAACCGACGACCTTATCCTGGAGATTCAGGTGCCCATTTCCCCACCGCTGCCGGCGCAGATCAGTCAGGGCTTGCCCCGCTCCCTCGGCCACTGGGGCAGGGCCACCATCCGCTTGCGGTTCAAAAATTTCATCTGGATCGAGGATATCATCCAGCTGGTGGAAGAGGTGACTTCCCACGACCTCTGCTGGCCGGCGACTGAAGCGAGCCCGGAATACACCCTTTCCGTGGAAAGCATCACCACGGCCCTTGGCCGCAAGCTGGAAAACCATCCGGCCATCGCCTGGTTTTCGGTTCTGGTGGAAAATCTTTCGCAGGGCTACAACACCTTTGCCTCTCTGGAATGGCAGGACACCAACCCCATGACCGCGTCCTGAGCCGTGCCGCAAAAAAAGTTCATCATTTGGGTTGCCAAAACGGCATAAAGAGTCGTAATAAAACAACTCTAAAAGCAGTCGTTGTTTTGTAACGGCTCCCAAACACCTTGGCCAGACCCACTGTTAAAAAAAATATCGCGAGAAAACGACCCATGCACCACGAACTCCTCTTTGAAATCGGCACCGAAGAAATCCCGGCCGGCTATATCATGCCGGCTCTTGCCCAACTGGAAAAAATCCTCGGCGACCGGCTCACCGCTCTGGCCCTGCCCTATTCCAGTCTGCACACCGCCGCTACCCCCAGGCGTCTTGCCGTGTCGATCAGCGGCCTGGCCGAGCGCCAGCCGGATCGACAAGAAGAGATCCTCGGCCCCCCCAAAAAGGCGGCCTTTGACCAAAACGGCCAGCCCACCCAGGCAGCCATCGGCTTTGCAAAAAAGAACGGGATCGAGGTCGAGGCCCTACAAATACTGACAACGCCGAAGGGCGAGTACCTCATGGTGCGCATCGAACAGATCGGCCGCCCAACCGAGGAAATCCTTGCCGAGCTGCTGCCCGAGGTGGTCACCAGCCTCAACTTCCCCAAATCCATGCGCTGGGGCGCGGGTCGCACCAGCTTTGCCCGCCCGATCCAGTGGCTGCTCGCCGTCTATGGCGGCAAGACCGTGCCCTTCACCCTGGATACCATCACCAGTTCCAACACCACCAGCGGCCACCGTTTCATGGCCAGGGGGCCTTTCCCTGCCACCTGTCTCAGCGACTACGTCGAAACCCTGCGCACGGCCCAGGTCATGGTCGAACCCGCAGAGCGCCGCGCCGCGGTGCTTGCCGAGATTACCAAGGCGGCCCAGCAGGTGGGCGGGACGATCCTCCCGGATGACGAACTGGTGGACACGGTGTGCAACCTGGTGGAAAAGCCCTTTGCCCTCTGCGGCACCTTTGAGGAACGCTTTCTCGCCCTGCCCCGCGAGGTGTTGATCACCTCCATGCGGGAGCACCAGAAATACTTTGCCGTGGTTGACAGCGCGGGCAAACTCATGCCCCATTTCATCGCGGTGAACAACACGGGCACCAAGGATGCCAAGCTTGCCGCCGATGGCCACCAGCGGGTGATCCGGGCGCGGCTGGAGGATGCTTTTTTCTTCTTCAAGGAGGACCAACGGAGGACTCTGGAGGATCGGATCGAAGACCTCTCCGGCGTTATCTTTCAGCACAAACTGGGAACCATGCTCGACAAGACCCGCCGCGTTACCGCCCTGGCCGGGCTGCTGGCCAAAAAGCTGGCGCCGGAACACCTGGCCCCGGCCGAACGCGGTGCCCTCCTGGCCAAGACAGATTTATTGACCGACATGGTGGGAGAGTTTCCCTCCCTGCAAGGGGCAATCGGCCACGATTACGCCCTGCTCGGCGGCGAAACGGTGGAGGTTGCCACAGCCATCCGGGAGCATTACCTGCCGGTCAGGGCCGGGGGCGCGCTGCCCGCCTCCATCCCCGGGGCGCTGGTCGGCATGGCCGACCGGCTTGACTCCATCACCGGCTGTTTCGGCATCGGCCAGATCCCCACCGGCACCGCCGACCCCTTCGGCCTGCGCCGCCTCTCGCTGGGGCTACTCCACATCATCAATGCCATGGGCTTTAGCCTCTCCCTGGCCGAGTTCGTGGATCAGGCGCTCGCCCTTTACGGAGACAAGCTGACCGTTCCCCGGGCCGAGGCCCGCCGCAACGTGCTCGAGTTCATCAAGGGCCGTTTCAGCAATGATCTTACCGGCCAGGGCATCCCGGCCGAGGCGGTGGAAGCGGTCACCTCGGTTGCCTTTGACGATCCGCTTGACTGCAAGCGGAGGATCAACGCCCTGATGGCCATCAGCGGCCAGGAGGCCTTTACCGTTCTGGCCGGCTCCTTCAAACGGGTGATCAATATCATCAAGGACAACAGCGAAACCACGGTGCAGGCCGAGTTGCTCAGCGAGAGTGCCGAACAGAAGCTCCATGCGGCATACCTGGCTGTCCGCGAGGAGACCGCGCCCCTGCTTGCAGCCAGCGATTACGAAGGGGCTCTGGCCGTGATTCTCAAGATGAAGGAGCCGGTGGATACCTTTTTTGAGGAAGTCATGGTCATGGCGGAGGATGAGAAAGTGCGCGCCAACCGGCTGAATCTGCTGACCGCCATCGCCCGCCTCTTTTTGCAGATCGGCGATTTCTCAAAGATGAATGCTATCAATCCAGCTTGATGCCGGAATTGAACGAAAACCACGAGATATAACTGTTCAGCAGTGCCGCAGATGCGCGGAAGAGGCTTGCGAAGTGGCTATTGCACATGAGCAGGCCGATGCCAAAGCAGATGTGGTGCTGCTGAACAGTTACGATGAATGCCATCAATCCGTAAGCTGGACCTGGGCGATTTCAATGGCCTGCTCGTAAAGCAGGGGCAGGGAGTCGAGCTTGAC
>DASWIU010000098.1:0-8454 GCA_036397515.1 Desulfurivibrionaceae bacterium
GGCAGGATCGCAAGGTGGCGCCCAGGGTGCCCATCACCGCCAAGGTTGTGGCCGAGATGATGATGGTGGTCGGGGTGCGGCGGGTTCTTACCATGGACCTCCATGCCGGACAGATTCAGGGCTTTTTTAATATCCCGGTGGACAACCTGTTTGCTGCCCCGGTCTTGCTTGATTTCATCTCGCAGAAATTACAGAATGACGTGGTGATGGTTTCCCCGGATGCCGGCGGCGTGGAGCGGACCCGGGCCTTTGCCAAACGGTTGAATGCCAGCCTGGCCATTGTTGACAAGCGTCGGGATCGGGCCAACGAATGCAAGGCGATGAACGTCATCGGCGATGTTGCCGGGAAAACCGCGATTCTCCTCGACGACATGGTTGATACCGCCGGCACCCTGTGCGCCGGGGCCGATGCCCTCATGGAAGCGGGCGCCAAGGAAGTCTATGCCTGTTGTTCCCATGGGGTGCTTTCCGGGCCGGCCATTGAGCGGCTGGAAAAATCCAAGATTACCACCCTGGTTATTACCGACAGCATTCCCCTCAGCGAGGCTGCTCGGAATTGCTCGAAAATCAAGGTGCTTTCCGTCTGCAAGCTGCTGGGTGAGGCGGTAAAGCGGATTCATAGTGAGGATTCTGTCAGTTCATTATTTGTCTAGTGAGTAAGACAGAGATATCTATACAACCGGAGGTCACTGTCTGCGATGGTGGCCGTTGCTGGTTTTTTGTTATGAGAATCAGTGCATGAGGAGGTCAGTTCAATGTTGCAAATCGAAATGACGGCGCGAGTCCGTAAAACTGTTGGCAAGGGTGCGGCAAGGACAATGCGTAGGGCAGGGACCACGCCTGCTATTATTTATGGTCCGCAGGGAACCCCTGTTGCCCTGGAATGCAACACCAAGGAACTCACCCTGGGGTTGCTTTCGATCCATAGAAAGAATGCCTTCATCAATCTGGAGATTGATGAAGACGGCAAAAAAACGCGCCGGCACGTTATCACCCGTGAGATCCAGACGGATCCGATTCAGGATACCGTGTTGCATGCCGATTTCTATGAGGTTTCCCTGGATAAGCCCATGCAGTTTCAGGTGCCGCTCAAGTATGTCGGCAAGGCCAAGGGCGTTGACCTGGGCGGCGATATGACCATCGCCAAGAACAAGGTTACCGTCTCGGGCAAGCTGCTTGATATCCCCGATCTCATCGAGGTTGATGTGGCTCCCCTTGATCGGGGTGCCGTTTTGACCGCCAAGGATCTGGGGCTCTCCGCGGGCGTGAGCCTGGTGACGAACCCAGACACCATTTGTGTCTCTATCTCCGGCGCGGCAGAGTAAACGTAAGCAATCACAGGGCACGCATCTGCTTTGTTAGAGGCCTGTCCGCAGTAGTTTATAGTTTGCGAGGCAGAGCTTGGCTTGGTTGTATCCTGTGCTCAGTTGCCAAGTAAAACGCCTGGAATAGTATTTTGTTAATACCGCGTGGTTAAAGCCGAAGAGGGGAGCTTCCTTTTTTCGGCTTTTTCTTTTTTGGGCCAGGATGGGTCAAAGGCGTTTTCTGATCGTTTGATCGCAGAGAGGGAAATATCGTGTACCTCGTGGTTGGCTTGGGAAATCCTGGGAAAGAGTATGCTGCTACCCGGCATAATATCGGGTTTATTTTTCTCGATTATCTGGCGGAAAAATACCGGTTTACTTTCAAGGGGACAAAATGGCAGGCGGAGGCGGCAAAAGATCTCTCCTGGGGGTATCCCGTCCTTTTCGTCAAGCCGCAGACCTATATGAACCGAAGCGGCGTTGCGGTAAGGGCGATTGCTGATTTTTATCAGGTGGAGGCCAACAAGATCATCGTCATTCACGACGATCTTGATCTTCCCTTGGGCCGTACCAAGATCATGACAAAGCGGGGCGCAGGGGGCCATAACGGAATCCGTTCCCTGATCGAGCATCTGGGCGGCAATGATTTCGTGCGGGTCCGGGTTGGGATCGGGCGTCCGGATAAGGCAGCGCCGGTGAGCGATTTTGTGCTTTCCCGTTTTGGGCAGGAGGAAGCGCCCCTGGTGCGCGAAGAACTCCACAACATTGAGAGCGGAGTGCGACTGGTCATGGAAGAGGGGTTGTCCGTGGCCATGAACCGGATCAACCCGGACCAGGTGTAGTTTAATTTATTGTAATATCATGGTTTTTTAAGTTTGAATTGATAATTCTGTGATGTGTGTTATAGTGCCCCCTAATCTTCATTTCTTCGTCGGTGTCGGATCGCTTCCTTGTAGAAAAAGGAACAGGGTGTTCCATGGTTGACGAAAGGGAGGCACGTGTGTTTAACGTTGGTGATATGGCAGTATATCCGGCCCATGGCGTTGGCAAAATAGAATCCATCGAGCAGCGGCAGGTCGGAGACAAGAAACAATCCTTTTACGTGATGAAGATTCTTGATTCAAGCATGGTTATCATGATTCCCACGACCAGCTGCCAAAATGTGGGTCTGAGAAATATCATCAGCTCCCAGGATGTGAGCAAAATCTACGACATCCTGAATGAAAGAGGCATGGCCATCGTCTCCCAGCCCTGGAACCAGCGGTATCGGGAGTATATGGAAAAGATCAAGACCGGTTCGGTCTACGAGATTGCCTCGGTACTCCGCGATCTTTTTCTCTTGCGGGTGGATAAGGATCTTTCCTTTGGCGAACGCAAGATGATGGACACCGCCAAAAGTCTTCTGGTGAAAGAAATCGCCTTGGCCAACGAATTTAATGAAACCGAGACCCAGGTGGAAAAGCACATCGAGCAGATTTTTTCCTGATCCTGGTTGGCCGGCCCATGGTGTTCTCTTGTGACCGTTTTTAAGGATATTTTCGCCTGTGCTATCATTTGGTAGCACGGGCGTTTTTTTTCTCCGCCGCCTTGTATGACGCTACTTTCTTTTCCCCACGTGAGCCTATGAGCCGGAAGAGCCTTTATATCGTCGAGAGGGGAGGGCAGCGTCTCGATCTGTATTTGGCCAGTCACCTTGAGGGTGAAGGCTTGACGCGGTCGCGGATTCAGCAGCTTATCCGGGCCGAAATGGTCCTGGTGAACGAGACCCCCCAAAAAGCCAAGCATCTTCTCCAGGCCGGGGACACACTCACGGTCACCATCCCTCCGCAACCCCCCTCCGAACTGGTTGGTGAGCCTGTCGCCTTTGTCACACTGTATGAGGATGACGATCTCATTGTGCTCGCGAAGCCCCCCGGCATCGTGGTGCATCCCGCCGCCGGCCACAGCTCGGCAACCCTGGTGCATGGGCTTCTCCATCATTGCGGCGAGTTATCTGGAATCAATGGCGAATTGCGGCCCGGGATCGTCCATCGCCTTGATAAAGACACCTCCGGCGTCATGGTGGTTGCTAAAAGTGATTTTGCCCACCAGGCTCTGGCCGACCAGTTCAAGCGGCGCGAGGTGAAAAAGGTCTATCAGGCCCTGGTGGATGGCAAGCCGACCATGCAATCCGGCCGGGTTGATCTGCCCATTGGCCGCCATCCCGTCCACCGAAAAAAAATGGCGATTCGGGAAGATGGCCGGGAGGCCGTGACCAACTGGCGGGTTCTGGAGCGGTTTGCCCAGGGGTTTACCCTGCTGGAGCTTGGCCTGGAAACCGGCCGCACCCACCAAATCCGGGTCCACATGGCTGCCCTGTCTTGCCCGGTTGCCGGTGATTCCGTCTATGGCCGCAAAAATTCCCGTTATCCGGAAATGGGCATAACCCGCCAATGCCTGCACGCGCACACCCTGGCCTTCCGCCATCCCCGCACCGGTGAAAATTTGCAGTTTACCGCGCCGCTTTGGCCGGATATGCTGTACACACTTGAGTTGTTGCGGCAGGCGGGCGGCGCTTAGCACCTTGTAACTTTTTAATCGACATCAAATTAATTCCCTCCCCCCTTGCGGGGGAGGGTTAGGGAGAGGGGGATGTTGCCATTATCTCAGCAGGTTGTAGCTACCCCCACCCCCAGCCCCTCCCGCAAGGGGAGGGGGGTTTTCAGAAATATTAAGAGTTACAGGGTATTAGGAGCTGGTGCCAATTATTTTCCTTTCGGGCCATTTGATTGCAACGGCTTGGATGCTTTGGGGAAGGGGTAATAATGACGCAACAGGCGCAGAGATCGGTGGTTGCCGTCACCGGCGGCATGGGTTCCGGCAAGAGTTCCGTGGCTGCCCACCTCTGTAAGATCACCGGGGCCAGGAGCCTCAATGCCGATACCCTGTGCCGTGAGCTTCTGGAGCCGGAGGCTGTGGGCTGGTTGGCCGTGCGCAAGGCGTTTGGCGAGAGGTTCTTTTTGGCGGATCAGCGCCTTGACCGCCCCCTGTTGCGCAAGGTTCTTTTTGAGGAGCACCAATTCCGCCATGCACTCAACGCGCTGCTTCACCCCCTGGTACGAAACGAGATAGCCGACCGTATTGAGCAGGAGATTGGCCGTCTTGCCGGAGCCGAGGCCCAGTCCCAGACGCATTTCGTGGTCGAAGTGCCCCTTTTGTATGAAGCGCACTGGGAGCATGATTTTTCCCGGATTGTGGTGGCATATGCGGATGCAGAGGCCTGTCGGCGCCGGATCATGCTTCGCGACCGGATAAGCGAGGCGGAAGCTGAAAAAGCGATGGCAACGCAGATGTCCTTGGAGCACAAGGCCCTTCTTGCGGATTACGTGATTGATAACAGCGGCCCCTGGTCTGATACCTGTTTGCAGATCGCGCATCTGCGGAATCTGCTGTGGGAAGGGGTTGGCTTTGGCCGGCACGCTCCAGAGATTGAAAACCATCATCGCTTGTAGGCGCGAGGCAGAGGCATGGATAATCCCGTGACTGATAAAACAGAGGCTCTCCCAGGCAAACCGGTGGAACAAAAATCCCCGGCCTGCATGCTTGCCGTTGCCATGGGCCTGATTTTTCTGGGCGAACTCGGCATCATGCAGGTTCTTGCCCTTTTTCCCGATCTGTCCCTCACCGCCGCCGCTTTTCTGGACGGGGCCTTGCTCACCTGCCTGGTTCTGCCGTTGTGGTTTTTCCTCTCCTACCGGCCCATGCGCAAAAAAACCGAGGAATGCAACCGGGAGCGGCAGGAAATCACCCGGCAAAACGCTTTCCTGCACACGGTGCTTGACGCGCTGCCCTTCCCTTTTTATGTGATCGACGCCAATGATTACCGGGTGAAGATCATCAACAAGGCCGCCGGTGGCGAGAACACCGCAGGCCTCACCTGCCATGCCCTTACCCATAAAAGCGCGGCGCCGTGTGCGGGGGGCGAACATCCTTGCCCCATGATCGAGGTGAAAAAAACCGGCAAGCCGGTGGTGCTGGAGCATCTCCACTATAACCAGCAGGGTGCCCAGCGGGTCGTGGAAGTGCATGGCTACCCGATCTTCGACGAGGCCGGCACCATGGTCCAGATGATCGAATCTTCCATGGATATAACCCAACGGAGGCTGGCCGAGGATGCGCTGAAAAGAAGCGAGGCGAGCTTGCAGGATTTTCTCGACAACGCCAACGATCTCATCCAGATTCTCGATCTGAAAGGACGGTTTCTCTATGTCAACCGCGCTTGGCAGATGACCATGGGCTACAACGAGGCGGAAACCAGGAGCATGACCATCCATGACATTTTGCACCCGGATTCCGGGGAAAACTCCCTGGGGCTGTTCAACTCCATCAGCCGAATTTCGCAGGTTGTGGGGCATGAGCTGGTTTTTGTCGCCAAGAGCGGGAAAGCGATAATTGTGGAAGGGAATATCGCCACCCAGATGGAGGAGGGCGCTCCGGTCGCGGTGCGGGGTACCTTTAGGGATATTACCAGGCGCAAGCAGCTTGAGGAGCAGTTCCTGGAGCAAAAGAGCATCACGGAAAAGATGATCAAGTTTTCGGCGGTGCCGATTTTTGTTCTGGACAAGAACCATGTGGTTGCCAACTGGAACAAGGCCTGTGAAATCATGACCGGGATCAAGGCGCAGAAGGTGGTCGGCACCAGCGATCACTGGCAGGCCTTTTATCCCAGCAAACGCTCCTGCCTTGCCGATCTGGTGCTGGAAGGGGCGTATGATTCGTTTCCCCAGTTTTACGAGGCCTTCGATACCTCGACCTTTCTGCATGACGGAGTGCGCTCGGAGGGGTGGTTTGACAATGTCGGCGGAAAAAGGCGGTATCTGATCTTTGACGCAGTGCCTATCTACAACCGGGCCAAGGAGCTGGTGGCGGTCATCGAGACCTTGCAGGACTTCAGCGAGCGGAAAAAATTGGAAGAGAAGTTGGGCCGGCTTGCCACCACCGACGCCCTCACCGGCCTGTGCAATCGGCATCGATTCAACGAGCTGCTGGAGCAGGAGGTGGCTCGGGCCAGGCGCTACCATGCCCCGCTTTCCTTGATTATGTTCGATCTGGATTATTTCAAGAACATCAATGATACCTATGGCCACGCGGTTGGAGACCAGGTATTGCAGGCCGTGGCCGAGATCATCCGGAAAAATATCCGGGCCACGGATTGGGTCGGCCGGTGGGGCGGCGAGGAGTTCATGGTGCTCTGCCCGGAAGCCACGGAAAAAGATGCGGTCTTTACCGCGGAAAAACTGCGGGGGCTGGTGGAAAATCACACCTTTGAGACCGTGAAGATGATCACCGTCAGCTGCGGGGTGACCCGTTTCAAGGCGCACGATTCGGTGGACACTTTTGTCAGCAGGGCGGATGACGGCCTGTACAGGGCAAAGGAAAAAGGGCGTAATATCGTGGAGATAGTCTAACCAAAGAATCCGGCCTGATTTCTCCGGTAATTCAGGAAGAGGAGTAACCGCCCGGCAGTGCCGCAGATGCGTACCCCGGAGGGGCATAAACTCCAGAGGTCTGCAAAGTGTGCTGCTGCACACGAGCAGGCCGATGACAAAGCAGATGCGGTGCTGCCGGGCGGTTACGGTCAGCGGATCTCGTCGCTGTCCACATAGGCATAGGCGCTGTGCTTGTGGATGGATTCAAAACTCTCCACGCTCACCGAAAACCAGGTGATGGCCGGATGGGCCATGGCCTGTTCCGCCACCTTGCGCACCGCGTCTTCCACGAACATCGGGTTGTTGTAGGCCTTTTCCGTCACGTATTTCTCATCCGGCCTTTTCAGCAGGGAATAGACCTCGCAGGAGGCGCCCGCCTCGGCCATGGCGATGAGCTCTTCCATCCAGATGAACCCCGAGTACTTGACGGTGAGGTTCACCTCGCCCCGCTGGTTGTGGGCGCCGCAATCGCTGATCTCCCGGGAGCAGGGGCAGAGAGTGGTAACCGGCACCCAGACCGAGAGAAAGAAATCCTCATCCCTCCCGATGCCGCCGGTGAACCGGCAGGTGTATTCCATCAGCCCGGGGGTGCCGGTGGCCGGGGCCCTTTTTTCCAGAAAATAGGGAAAGGTCATCTCCACATGGGCCGATTCGGCCCGCAACTCTTCCTTCACCTCGGCCAGCAGGTTTCGGAAGATCCGGTTGCTCATCTCGTCTTGGTAGGTGTTCAGCACCTTGATGAAGGTGGAGACGCAGGATTCCCGGTACTGGTGCGGCAGGCTGACCTGCAGGCTGATGCTGGCCACGGTCTCCTGCATGCCTCCGGATTTTTCGCGCACCCGCACCGGATAACGGATATCTTTTATGCCGACGGTATTGAGCTTCATGGTGGCCAGATATAGTAAACGTTCAGCAGCACCGCATCTGCTTTGTCATCGGCCTGCTCATGTGCAATAAGCACACTTCGCAGACCTCTTCCGCGCATCTCCGGCACTGCTGAACGTTTACATTTTTAGAGATTGACCCACGTTTTTTTGTTCCTGGGGAACGATTACAGATATATACACCATTTGCTGGCCTGCGAAAAGCGGTAAGCCATTGTCAAAAAATAACATGGCCGTTTTAGGCAGCCAGATGGCATAAGGATCCGTACAGTAAGGCAACATAAATGCCCATGTTGTTTCTGAACGGCTCCTAAACAGGGAGATGGCTAGGCCGTGGATCGGGCTTGGCCGGAGGGCGCGGGCTGTGGTAGGCTAGAAAGTGCCAAGGAGGCGGAACAAACGATGCGTGAGGAGAGTCAGGTCCGGCTGGACAAATGGTTGTGGGCCGCCCGTTTTTTCAAGACCCGCGCCCAGGCCTCCCAGGCGGTGGCCGGGGGCAAGGTTCAGGTGGGCGGCTTGCGGGTAAAGCCCTCCCGGCTGGTGGCGGTGGGCGACGGGGTGCGGATCCAGAAGGAACAAGAGGAATTCGTCATCGTTGTTTTGGCCGTCAGCGACCAGCGGCGGGGCGCGCCGGAAGCGCAATTGCTTTATGAGGAAACCCCGGAAAGCATCACTGCCCGCGCCCAGGCCAGGGAGACCCGGCGTCTTTTGCGGGTTGCCGGAGCTGGGCCGCCGGGGCGGCCGGGCAAGCGGGACCGGCGGCTGATCCGGAGGTTTACCAAAAAGGAGGAATAAGGG
>DASWIU010000099.1:0-5150 GCA_036397515.1 Desulfurivibrionaceae bacterium
TCCACTCGACTCTGGGCTTTCAAAGTCCGGTTTTGTACGAGGCGGCCTATTTTAAACTTGCAGCCTAACCCGGTGTCCACTAAACCGGGGGAAGGTCACTTTTTTCCCTTGATCCATTCTCCACAATGCCCCTATGATATCCGTATCGTTTGCCCATTCTTCCCCGACAAACGATTCTCTCTTCAGAAATATTTCCCGCAAGGACACGCGTACATGGCAAGAAAATACAAGGTTCTCATTGTCGATGATTCAACCAGCATCCTGAAGGCTCTGGCCAGGGCTTTTGCCGAAGCCCCCTACGAGATCACGACCTGCGACGATCCCGTCAAAGCCTACGAGATGATCGAGGACGAACATTTCGACATCGTGATCAGCGACATCATCATGCCCGAGCTGGACGGGCTTTCCCTGCTGCGCAAGATCAAGAACTACAACGGCACCATCCAGGTGATCATGATCACCGGCTACATCACGATCAACAACACCCTCAACGCCTTCCGCTATGGAGCAAACGACATCTTTTTCAAGCCCTTCAAGGACATGCAGGACCTCATTGACGCCGTGGATGCCGCGGCCAAAAAACTGAACCGCATCAACGAGATTCTCAAAGTGCTGGCCAGCGAAAAAGGAAACTGACATGCAGTACGACGTTGATCTTGACGCGCTCCAAGGCTTTATCGATGAATCCAACGATTCCCTCCAGGGAATCGAGGCGGACTTCATTGCCCTGGAAGATGACCCGGGCAATGCCGAGATCATCAACCGAATCTTCCGCCCGGTGCACAGCCTCAAGGGCAACTCCGGATTCTTCGGCCTCACCAACATCAACAAATTCTCCCACCGCCTCGAAAATCTCCTTGATGCCTGCCGCAAAGGCGAGATCCTGATCAACAAAAGGATCATCGACATCCTGCTCAAGGGAATCGAATACCTGCAGGCCATGCTCGACCGGGCCCAGAAAAACCCTGCCGAAGTGACTTTCCTGCCGGAAGAAAAAAGCTTCCTCACCCAGATGGAGGCCATCCAGCCCATTGCCGCAACCGGCTCCATCCAGAGTGTCATCACCCTGGAAAATCTCCTCCACGAATTCCTCGACCTTGGCCAGAATATCCACGCCCACCCCCTGATCCCCGGGTTGCTGGATCACATTGAAAAAGCCAATATCGATCTCCAGGCAATCATCGCGGCCAAGAAACAAAAATGCCCCTGCAGCGCCTACTCTCCCGACTGCCACTATTTTCTGGGCGACAGGGATTTCAGCAGCCAGCTGGCCCAGTTCGGCCTGATCCTCAAACTTCTGGAAAGCAAAAAGGCAGCGGACAAAGAGCTCCTGCTCGCCTTTGCCCAGGCCCTTGCCCAGGTGAGCGAAGCCCTGCACGACAACCGTGCCATTGCCGGAGAGCTTGCCGAACTCATGGCCATGCGGAACTTCCTGGATGACGCCTTGATGGTGGCCAGCGACGAATACAACGCCCTCTGCCGCAACCTGCTCAACGCGGTGATCGGCTGTTTTGAGGCCCGGGCAAAGGGCGGCGGCGCCCGCTTGGGCGAGATCCTGGTGGAGCAGCAGCTGGTCAGTAAAGCGCAGATCTCCGCGGCCCTGGGCGAGCAGAAGAAGATCGGCGAGCTGCTCCTCGCCCAGGGGATTATCCAGGAAGACGACCTGAAAAAAGCGCTGGCAATCCAGGACAAACGGGCTCTGGATGCCCACCTCCAGGAAACAAAAACCGGTGAGCAGACAAAAACCATCCGCATCGATCAGGCGCTGCTCGACAATTTCGCCGATTCCGTGGGCGGGCTGTACATCAGCCTCGACTCCCTCAATTTCCTCAAAAAACAGCTGGAAACAAAGCGGGCGGAGTTCGGACTCGTCGCCCGATTCGACGGCATCATCCACGCGCTGGACGAACAGCTCGAAAAACTGCACGCCAACATCATGAGCATCCGCAGGGTGCCGGTCAAATCGCTGTTCCAGCGATTCCCCAAGGTGGTTCGCCAGCTGTCCGGCTCGCTCTCCAAGGAGGTCCGCTTCACCATCACCGGCGAGGAAACCGTTATCGACAAGGACCTGCTGGAGAAGATCGAAAACCCCCTGGTCCACATCCTGCGCAATTCCCTGGACCATGGGCTCCAAGGGCCGGAGGCGAGAAAAAAAGCGGGCAAACCGGAACAGGGCAGCCTTACCCTGCGGGCGCGGGCCGACGAGAACAATGTCTACATCATCATTGAAGACGACGGCATGGGCATCGATCCGAGAAAAATGAAGGAAGTCGCCCTGAATAAGGGATTCATGGCCGCGGAGGAGCTGGAGCGATTGAGCGACCGGGAGCTGATCAATCTCGTTTTCAGGCCGGGGTTCAGTTCCGCCGAGAAGGTCAGCGAGGTCTCGGGACGCGGGGTGGGCATGGACGTGGTCATGTCCGGTCTCAAGGCCTGCAACGGCTCCATCCGGCTTGATTCCGTCGTGGGCAAGGGCACCACGGTTTCCCTCACCGTGCCGCTGACCAAAACCCTGGTCACCAAGGAGGCCATGCTCGCGCAATCCGGCGCCGAGATCTACGCCATCCCCTCCGACGAGGTCACCACGGTCATCGAAACCGAAAACATCATCCCGCTTCTTGCGGAAAACCACGGCATCGCATATGATGGTGCAATCCTGCGGCTGGTTGAGCTCAACACCTTTTTTTACCCGAAAGCATCCCCATCCCCGGCTGACCTGCGCAGTAAAGTGGTGGTGGTCTGCAAGCTCCACGGGGTCGGGCTGTTGGTTGACCGCATCCTGTCCCACCAGAAGATCGTGGCCAAGGAGTTCGGCGACGGGTACAAAAAACTGCAAAAGGTCCATGGCATCAGCGGATACACCATCATGGGCAACGACGATATTATCCTCATCGCCGATCTCAAGGAAATTGCCGAGGTTTTCCCCTGAAATTCCACCGCTCTAAGGCTGCCTGCCCATGAACACCGTACTGATTGTCGACGATGAGCCCAACTACCAGATAGTCCTCTCCGAACTGCTCCGCGAAGAAGGCCTCGGAATCTTTACCGCCGGAAACGGGGAAGAGGCCCTCAAGATCCTGGCCGAGACCGACATCGACCTGATCATCACCGATATGCGCATGCCCGGGCTCGACGGCCTGGGGCTGCTCAAGGCGGCCAAGGCCCTCAACCCGGATCTGCCGGTAATCATGGTCACCGCCTTCGGCGAGGTGGAGATGGCCGTGGCCGCCATGAAAGCCGGGGCCTTCAACTATCTCACCAAGCCCTTCAACAACGATGAGCTGGTGCTGAACACCACCAAGGCCCTGGAGCATTACGCGCTTCTCCGCGAAAACGTGCGGCTGCGGGAGGAGATGCGCTCTCGCACCTCCTTTGCCAGCATGGTCGGCAAGAACCAGAAGATGCAGGCCATCTTCAGCCTCATCGAAAAAGTGGCCCCTACCTCGACCTCGGTGCTGATCACCGGCGAGTCCGGCACCGGCAAGGAGCTGGTGGCCAGGGCCATCCATTGCCACAGCCCGCGGGAAAAGGCGCCGTTTATTTCCCTCAACTGCGCGGGGTTGCCGGAAAATCTGCTGGAAAGCGAACTCTTCGGCCATGAAAAAGGGGCCTTTACCGGGGCCATCGCCCTGCGCAAGGGGCGGTTCGAACTGGCCGACACCGGCAGCCTTTTTCTCGACGAGGTGGGCGAGATGCCCATGCCGCTTCAGGCCAAACTGCTGCGCGTTCTCCAGGAACGGAGCTTTGAGCGGGTCGGGGGCAGCCAGACCCTGCGGGTTGATGTCCGGATCATCGCCGCGACCAACCGGGACCTCAAGGATGAGGTGGACAAAAATCATTTCCGGGAAGATCTCTATTACCGGCTCAACGTGCTCCACATCCACCTCCCGCCCCTGCGGGAGCGTACCGATGATATCCCCATGCTGGTCGCTCATTTCGTCAGCAAATACGCCGCGCAGCTCAACAAGCCCAAGCTGGAGATTGCCACGGAAACCGTGCGTTTTCTCACGACCCTGCCCTGGGAAGGCAACATCCGGGAGCTGGAAAACACCATCGAACGGGCGGCCATCCTCTGCAGCAAAAACCTGATCCGCCCGGAAGATGTCCAGCCCGAGACCATGACCGGCAAGGAGCCCATGCCGTGGCTGAACGGCTTCGACCTGGAGCAGGCGATCCCGGCCAACACCCCCCTGCCCGATGTGCTGGACGGCATTGAAAAAAAGATGGTTCTTTCCGCCCTGGACAAGGCCAACTATGTCCAGACCAAGGCGGCGGATGCCTTGGGCATCACCAAGAGCCTGCTCCAGTACAAAATGAAAAAACACGGTATCCTTAAACGCTGAGATAACTGCGTGGGTATTTAGGTTGAAGGCGGAAGGCTGAAGTATCCTAAACAAAAACTTCGGCCTTCGGTCTATCCACCTGAAACCCCACCCCAGGGTTCCCCGACGATGAGCTTTTCCTGCAAAAACTACGACTACAACGACGACAAATGCCTGATGCTCAAGCAGGACTGTATTCCCGGCCGACCGGGGTGCGTGCTTGAAGGGAGGGTCGCCTTGAGCGAAGCCCTCCTGGACCGGATCAAGGAACTGGAGCACAACAAAGCCCCCGGCAAAACCGGCAAGAAATAACCTGCCCATGAAGGACCAAACCCCAGTGGCGGTTGTCGGCTGCGGCCCGGCCGGGCTCATGGCCGCCACCGTCTTAAGCGAAGCAGGCCTGCCAGTGGAGATGTTCGACGCCAAGGGTTCGGCCGGTAGCAAATTCCTGGTTGCCGGCCGCGGCGGGCTGAATCTCACCCATGCGGAACCAGCCGAACCCTTTGCCGCCCGCTACGGAACCAACGCCGAAATCTTCAAGAAATTCCTGGCCGGTTTTTCGCCAAACGATCTGCGCGCCTGGCTGCGCGGACTGGGGGTGGAAACCTTTGTCGGCACCAGCGGCCGGGTTTTCCCCAAGGACGCCACGGCCCACGATATCCTGAAAACCTGGATCGAGGCCTTGAGCCGGCGCGGGGTTGTCTTCCACTACCGCCACCGCTGGCAGGGTTTTGCCCCGACAGGCGCCCCGCTCTTTCTCACCGATACCGGCGAGCTCCTCGCATTCCCGGCCCAGGGTCTGCTCCTTGCCCTGGGCGGGGCGAGCTG
>DASWIU010000100.1:0-11340 GCA_036397515.1 Desulfurivibrionaceae bacterium
ATTGAAGGATTCGCTGGTTTCCTTGACCAGGGCGCTGCCGGTGTTGACCTTCTGCACCGTGCCCTCGATGAGGTTGGAGGTGTTCTTGGCCGCCTCCGCCGCCCGCATGGCCAGGTTGCGCACCTCGTCGGCCACCACGGCGAATCCGGCTCCGGCCTCGCCGGCCCGGGCGGCCTCTACGGCGGCGTTTAAGGCCAGCAGGTTGGTCTGGAAGGCGATCTCGTCGATGGTTTTTACGATCTTCTGGGTTTGGGCGCTGGCCGCCGAGATTTCCTGCATGGAGACGGTGAGCTTTTTCATGGATTCGTCCGCGCTCATGATCACCGTGTTGGCCTCCTTCATCAGGTCATCGGCCTGCCGGGCATGGTCGGCATCCTGCTTGACCATGGCCCCGACCTCTTCCAGGGAGGCGGAGGTTTCCTCCACCGCCGCCGCCTGCTGGGAAGCGCCTTCCGCCAGGGTCTGGCTGGAGGAGGAGACCTCGCACGCCGCGGCGGCCACTTGCTCCGCCCCCTCGTTCAAGGAGTGGCTGACCTGTTTGAGGGTGGTGGAAATCCCCCGGCCCAGGAAAAAGGCGATCGCAGCGCCGCCGGCTATGGCAACGACGCCCAAGGCCAGGGCCAGCAAGCCCAGGAACTTGGCCCGTGCCTTTGCCGTAACCGTGCCTTGATTCGCCTCGTTCTGCACACTCTTGTAGAGCTCTTCCAGTTGCGGTTCCGCTGCCTTGGCTGACTCCCGGAGGGTTGGTTCGATGCCCATCCGTTCATATTCAGGAGCCGCGACGACGAGTTCGAAGTTTTTCTCGTAGGTCTCCATCAGAGCGCGAACCTTCCCGATCTCCTCGACCTCCTTGTCCTTGCCGGCTTTCTTGGCCAGGGCCTCCATGGTGTCCAACTCGTCTTCCAGGTCGGCGAAGCTGTCTTGCTGTTCCTTGACCTTGTCTTGGTTGCCGGTGAGGAGGAAGTCCTTTTCAAACCGGCGGCATCTATTGAGGTCGTTCAGGGCGGAGTTGGCCCGCACGGCAATGGCCATCTCGGTCTCAAGGAGGCCGGTGAAGACGGAGGTGGCGGAGGAGAGGGCAAACTGGTAGATGCCCATGAGCACGGCGGTCAGGAAGAGCACCACCCCGAATCCAGCGCCGATTTTCTTGCCGATTGTCATCTGTTTTCTGGCCATCTTTCTCCTCCGCGGAGCGGGTTAATCATGGTGAAATTTGTATGAATTACTTCAATACGTTACAGCATATAGAAAGAAATGATCGCGCGTCAAGGCTTGTTTGCGCAGTCTGGTTGTTTTTTTGTCCCGGAATCAGTCGCGGCTGATCATCCGGCCCAGGGTGGCATCCACGGCCAGGGCTTGCTGCATCCGGTCCTTGAGAAACGGTTCGCTGAGATAGCGCCGGTTGTCCTCGATCAGGGCGCAGAGCGCTTCGATGTCGCCGGACTCGGCAAGTTTCGTGATCCGGTCAAGGTTTTCGGCAAAGCTTTGGACAATGCGGCGCCCTTGGCCGCTGGTGGCCATGATCTCGGCGTAGGTGCGGGGGTTCTGTCCATGCACCCTGGCCATGGAGAGGATGGCGTAGAGCGAGGTCAGGGTGGCGTGGCTGCCGATGGCCGCAGGCGGAATCCCGTTGTCCTTGAGGGCCATGGCCAGGGCCACCGAGATGGAGGTGGGCAGCTTCTGGCTGACCCCCATCATCAGGTCGTGCTGGCCCGGGGCATCGAGGGATATCTTGGCCCCGTGCTTGTAGAGAAAGGCCTCGAACTCGCTGCTCAACACCCCGCTCCGTGCGGTGCGGACCACCGAGGCGTTCTTGTCCTTCATCGTGGCGGCCTGCGGCCCCCAGAGGTTATGGACCAGCAGCACCTCCACCCCTTCCTTGGTGTGGGTCAGGGCGGTGTGCAGCACGTTTTCCGCCTCGCCGGCCAGCAGGATCAGGGCCTGGTTGTCCGCCAGCAGCGGGCCGTATTCCGCCACCGCCGCCGGCGTGGCGCTGATGGGCACGCAGACCACCACCACCTCCACCTGGGGAATCATCGCTTCGGGCCGCAGCGCGCTGCTGCGGCCGGTGATCAAGGTTTCGTAGCCTTCGCTTTTCAAGCGTTCGGCAAACCAGAGGCTCATCTCGCCGCTGCCGATAAAACCAAAGGTCCTGATGCGCTTGACCCGCATGTCCACCCTGGGGAAGCTGCCCAGCACCCTTACCGAGCCGGGCTCCTGGATGATCTGGTGCTCGATGCGGTCGAGGGCCGCCCGGACCCGCTCGTCGGAAAGATGCCCCTCGAATTCGATGAAGAATTGCAGCTTCTGGCTCTGGGGGTCGGTTTCCGTCTGCAGGTCGATGAGGTTGATACTGCGCTTGGTGAATTCATGTAAAAGGTCCGCCAGGATACCGACCCGGTCCTTGATCGGGGTGGTGACCATGGTGGTGGCATCGTAACCGGTGCGGGGGGCCGGAGTCCGGCCCAGTACTGCGTAACGGGTCCGGTTGTGGGGCACGATCTCCCGGGCGCGGATGGCCAGGCCGTAGGCGCGCAGCGCCTCCTCCGACTCGATGACCCCGTGGCCGGTAAGCCCCTGCTCCTTGATTTCGCGGACTGCCGCGTCCAGATCATGCACCGAGGTCAGGGTCGCCTCGGGATAGACGCTGGTGATGTAATCCTCGCATTGCCGCAGTACCCCGCTTTTGCCGAGGAGCATGGTGATGGGTTCCGTGGCGGAAAGGGTGGCCAGGGAAAGATGGATGGGCAGGACGATGTTGTCCTGCCAGAAGCCATTGTCCATGGTCTTGACCAACCGGCTGTATTCCTTGACCTGGCCCTCGCGGGTATTGTAGACCGGTGCCAGGGCCAGATCGGTCTCCCGGGCGGCAAAGGCCGCAAAGACCGCGGCCAGGTTCGGGAAAAGCTTGATGGCTGCGTCCGGCTTGTACCGGCGGGCCGCCTGCCAGGCGTGGGAGCCTTCCGGGCCGATGGTGGCAATGGAAACCATGTGAAGACCTGTTGGTTGCGTGGTTGATCTTGGCGCCCCCGTGTTGACGGGCTTTTCTCCTTTTAGTGTGTTCGCCTGGGCTGGTCAATAGCTTTTCTCTAAGAGGTGCAGCGGAAAACCGGAGAGGGGGTGGGGCGGGGACGGGCTGAAACGCTTGAAATGGCGGGTGGGTCGGTAAACAGGAAGTCCTTTAGGCCACCGCTTCTGCTTGCGGGAGAGCGCTGGCGATCCGGCTCAGGACTTCCGCGGGAACGAAAGGTTTGGCGATGTACGAGGCGCAGCCGCGTTTGTGCAGCTGCCGGAGGAGTTCCTTGTCGCCGTAACCGGTGATGACCATGATAGGAATCGGGATACCGGCCCCCTGGAGTTTGTCGATCAGGCCCAGGCCGTCGAGTTCCGGCATCTTGAAATCGGTGATGATCAAGCTGATGGGACACCGGGCCGGCTGTTGCCGGATTTTTTCATAGGCCTCCCGGCCATTGCTCGCCAGGATGACGCTGTAACCGGCCTGGCGCAGCACAAGGTGCAGGGCCAACCGGGTGTGTTTTTCGTCTTCCGCTATCAGGATCTGGGGACTGGTCATGATGGGTGCCGGTAACGCCTGGGGCGTTAATGGGTGTTCCGTTTTTGCATGAGTTGGGCGAAGATTTTTGCAAGGCTTGGTGCGATGCGCCGGACGAAAACCTCGCCGGTGTCGGTATTGAAAAATATTTTGTATCCCTTTGAGCCTCCGGTTTTTTGCACCTCCGGGGCGAGGCCGAAACGGGCAAGGGCTTCAAGGGCAGCGGCAATGTTCTGTTGGCCGATGGCAAGCCCGTCGGCGCCCGTTTTGGCGGTTTGGAGAACGCTTGCCCCGCCGAACAGCTTCACCGTGAGCTCCGAGGGGGCAAGGCCGAATCGGGTGGCCATGGTTTCGAGCATATGGGATACCGCCGTGTCCAGATACGGGAAATGTCCGGCCACGGGGAGTTTGGTTTGGTGGGGCAGCATTCCGTGGCAGATGGCCCCGACCCGGAATTTCTCGCTGTAGAGGCACAGGGCAACGCAGGAGCCGAGGATGGTGGAAACAATGGCGGGTTGGTCGGTGATCAGCAGTTTACCCGGGGTCAGATTGATGATCGGGAGGTCGGGGTAAGAGAGGAGAAGTGAAGTCTGCAACATGGATGGGACTAGCCTTGTGGAGGGAGGTTGGGGGAAGGCGGCAAGCATAAGGGTTTCGCCATGCTCCACGGTGTGCTCCCGAATATTTTTTGCCCTGATAAAAAGCCAACTTCCTGCCAAGCCCCCGAAGAGACTTGGCAGGAAGTCTTGGACCGGCGAGGGGGGGGGACCGATCCAAACGGCTACTTGTGTCAGGCCCGGGCGGGCCTGTAATCTTCCTTAGTGGGTGTTTCCGACAATCAACGCGTAGGCATCCGCTTCCGAATCCACCAGGGCGCCGAAGATGAGCGGCTCGATCTGGCGGGCGCTTTTCGCCGACAGGATGCAGATCTGTTCGGTAAAGCTGTTGAGGCCGTGGATGGCGTGCATCCGCAAATCAATGACCGGAACGGTTCTGCCCCGGAAATTGATGATGCCCATGACCGTATCGTCTGCAAGGGGGAGGGCGGTTGCCGCAATCATGCCGAGAATCTCGGTGATCCGCAGCGAGTCCTGGGTGTATGCACCCCGATCAGGGATGAGCGTTGCCAGCGTAGCCTTCACTGCTGATGTTCCCATGGTCTCTCCTCCTGGTCAGGTGGCATTCGCTCCCGCGGGTTTCTCGGGAGGTTGCTTTCTGTATATGGAAGAAATGTGCCAGACCGGGGAAAAAGTATCTAACCCGATGATATTGTATGAGATATTGCGTGGCACGGGTGCGGGAAAGCGGAGAGGCAGATCAAGATATCTTTATGTCTAGGGTGGGGGATGGGGGAGAGAGTCAGTGGTGAGACGGAAATGAAGGAATGTTGACTGATATCAATAAAAATTGATGCGGCGGGTTATTTTCCCACGGAGGCGGGCATGGGAAAGACCGCTCTGGCAATGGTGCCCTTGCCGGATTGCGAGTTGAATTCCAGCCGCCCGCCATGCTCTTCCATGATCCCCGCGGAGATGGAAAGGCCGAGGCCGCTGCCGCCGCCATCGCGCTTGGTGGTGAAAAACGGGTCCAGGATGCGTTTGAGATTTTTTGGGGAGATTCCGCAGCCCTGATCCGTTATCTCCACAAAAACCGTGGAGGCTTTTGGATCCTGGCCGGTGGAGACCGTCAGGTGCTGGTTCGGCGAAGCCAGGGACTGGTAAGCGTTTTGCAGCAGGTTGATGATGACCTGTTCGGCCCGCTGGAAATTGCCCCGCACCGGGGGCAGCCCCTCGCCGTAGCGGACCGTGAGGTGGTCGGTCGCCTTTTTGAGCGGGTTGGCGAGCAGGACCAGGGCGGCGCGCAGGGCGGTATTGAGGTCAACTTCCTGGTCCATGTCGGAGATGCCCTGCCGCGCGTAATCCCGCAGGTTGAAGACGATTCGGCGGATGCGTTCCGAGCCGTCGAGGATGCCGGAAAAAAGCTCGGGGATATGCTCGCGCATCTCGGAAAAGGGGATGCCGGCCACGGGAAAGTCGCCGTGCTCCTGGTAATGTTCCTCCAAAATGGGCAGGAAATCCTCCCAGGCGCGGTGGAGGATGGGGGCGTTCATGGTGATGAAATTGTTCGGATTATTGATTTCATGGGCCACCCCGGCGACCAGGATGCCGAGGGAGACCATCTTGTCGGCCTCGATGAGCTGCCGCCGCCGTTGTTCCGCTTCTTTTTCCGCTTTTTTTCTGGCCTTGATGTCCGCCTGGAGCTGTGTGTTGATGCGGGCAAGTTCCGCGGTCCGTTTGGCGACCAGCTGCTCCAGATGGTCGCGGTACCGGTTGAGTTCCCGTTCGTTTTTTTTGAGGGTTTTCAGCAGGGCCAGCCGTTCCATGCCCTTGGTCAGGGAGACTTCCAGCTCCATCATGGAGGTCGGCTTTTGGATATAGTTGATCGCCCCCAGCTTCATGGCCTCGACGGCGATGGCAAGATCCGCCTGGCCGGAAACCACGATGCATTCGAGATCGGGTTGGATGGCCACGGCCTGCTGCATGAGGGTGAGGCCATTCATCTCCGGCATCATGATATCGGTGATCAGCAGATCGAAGGGGCTTTTTGCAAGAAGGGCCAGGGCGTCCGGCCCTTTAGCCGCGCCGACTACCGCATAGCCGAGGCGCTCCACCTGCAGGATGAGCAGCTTGAGGACCATGGGTTCATCGTCAACAACCAGTATCTTTCCTTTGCTTGCCATGGTCTGGGAGATTGCCTTGTGGTTCGTGGTTATACCCGGCGCTTGAGCCGTTGATTCAAGGCCTGCGGGGTTATGCCCAGAAGGAGAGCGGCGGCCCGCTGGTTATTGCCGCAACGCCTGAGGGCCTCGGCGATGAGTTCCCGGTCCGCGGCTTTCAGGGTGGGCAGCCGGTCAAAGCCCTGGGCCCAGAATTTTTGCGGAAGGGCCTGGGCCAGGGAGGCGGGAGAATCTTCCGACAGACCGGCTGCACCGAGCTCCTTGTGAAAAAAGGCCAGGGAAAGGGTGGCGCCCTGGTGGTGGCTCATGGCATCAAAGGCCAGGGCTCGCAGCTCCCGGACGTTGCCGGGGAAATCATAGCCGGCCAGCAGGGGGATGAGCGCCTCGGGGCAGCGGGGTTTCTCTTTTTTGAACTCCGCCGCGGCCTGGGCAAGAAAAAAGTCCAGCAGGGCAGGCAGGTCATCCTTGCGTTCCCGCAACGGAGGAACCTGGATGCGGTGGGTGCGCAGCCGGTAAAACAGGTCGGTGCGGAACAATCCTTTCTGGTGTTGTTGTTCCAGGTCGTGATGGGTGGCGACAATGACCCTGGCGTCGGAATGCCGGACCTGGTCGGCGCCCAGGGGGTAGTATTCGCGCTCCTCCAGAAAACGGAGGAGCTTGACCTGGGAGGGTTCGCTGAGATCGCCGATTTCGTCGAGGAACAGGGAGCCGCCGGCTGCTTTTTCCACCAGGCCGGAGCGGCTGCGATCCGCGCCGGTAAAGGCCCCCTTGGCATGGCCGAAAAGGGTGTCGGCAAAGATCTGGTCGTCAAGGCCGGCCACGTTGATTGCCACATATTCCCCCGGTCTGCCGCTCAGATCATGGATGGCCCTGGCGATACTCTCCTTGCCCACCCCGGTTTCCCCGGTGATCAGCACCGGCTGCCGCCCTTCGGCAATGGCCTCGCAATAGCGGAACAGGGCCTTCATCGTCTCGTTGCCGGTGATGATCCCGGAAAATATCTCCGGGCGGGCCGGATTCTTTTCAAAGAAGCTGCTGGCGAGCCGGGAGTTTTCCCGTCGGAGCCGTCCGACCTCCAGGGCGCGTCTGATGCTCGGCAGGAGGCGGTCGATTTCCACCGGCTTGAGCACGTAGTCAAAGGCCCCCTGTTGGATGCAACGGACCGCGGTTTCCACTTCGTTGACCCCGGTGACGACGATGACCGGCAATTCCGGGAAGCGCCGGCTGACGTCCTTGAGGATGTCATGCCCGGAAACATGGGGCATCATCAGGTCGAGGAGGATGATTTCCACGGGCTGAGTGTCGAGAATCCCCGCGACCTTCCGGCTGTCCTGGCAGCGGATCGTATTGTTGATGCCGTGGGAGCGGAGGGCGATGTCAAAGCTGGCAAGGGTATGGATTTCGTCATCAACCAGGAGGACGGGGTGGAGCGGATATGGGGGGGGAGCTTTTTTTCCCATGGGTTAGGGGGGCGCTCAGTTGGGGTAAAGGTTCAGTCGCACCGCGGCTGCTTTGTCACCGGCCTGCTTGCCCAGACGGCCTATAGCACGCAGGTCTCCTTGGCGGACCCTGCCGCCGACGATTGGACGCATATCCGCGGCACTGCTGAACGGTTAATTTTAGGGGTTGCAACACGTTGTAACGTTTCTTGCGAACAATTAAATTATAAGTTGGGCCAAAGCAGCCTGCCCAGTATCCAGCCGCTGGTGCCGTCCGTATGTTTGACCTTGACCCAGTCGCCTTCTGTTTCCAGGGGCTTGAAGACCACGCCGTGTTTGACTTCCGCCGCGATTTCGTAGTCTTTTCCCGCGCCGACCCGCAGATTGGCGGTGGTCGCCTTGACAATGACGGTTTTTTCCTTGGCCAGCAGATCGGTGGAAATCCAGCCCTTATCTCCCTCAAAATCCACGACCTGGGCCCATTTCCCCTGGCGTTCCTTCACCTGCAAGGGGAACCCCTTGAATACCGTCCAGAGGATTTCCTTGTTCGTGTCGGGGCCGGAGCGGATATTGACTCCGTTTTTCAGAACACTGACATATTCTTCCGCCGTGGCTGTGGAAGCAAGCAGGAACAGCATGGCTCCGATGAGGGTGAAAAAGAGGGCTGGCCGGGAAAAGGAAGATGTTTTGCTCATGACCGATAGGCTCCTGAAAAAAACGGGGGGAATAGTCTGGCCGGCAGAGCGCGGGGGAAATGCCGGCCGGATATGGGAATCGCACCGCATCCAAGGTAGCATTTTCACATTGGCAAGTCAACCGTCTCCGGGGTATTTTGCCTTCAGGGCAATGGAGGACAGGCGATGGCACCGCGGAGCGCCTCAAGGTAAAATTGCTTGCCGGCGGGTTCTGCCGTATAATGGGTTCGTCCGGCAAGAAAGGTTTGTCCCGCCGCGGGCCGAACAGGAGCTATACAGAATGAAAAATTACCGCTTAGAGCAAGGATAAAGGCCATGGGTACTCTTCCGGACAAGGTTCGGATTCGCAGGCAACCGGCAGTGGATCTGCTCATGCGGAAGGTCGTGCAGGGGATTGAGGATTACGCCGGGCAGGCAATGGCCGGGGTTCCGGCGGAGGTGATCGCCGGGCTTGCCGACCGGGTGGCGCGGGAGGTCCGGGAGTTCAGCGAAGGCCAGGGGAATCATCTGTATCAACTGGTAAAGATCGGCCTGGGTCTTTCTTCGGAAAAGAACATCGACCACCTTTTGGAAAGGATCGTCCGGGAGGCCCGGCACTTCACCAACGCCGAGGGCGGCACCCTGTACATCAAGGAGAGCGAGCGGGAGGCCCTTGATTTTGCCATTGTCCAGAACGATTCGCTCGGGGTGTTCATGGGCGGAAGCGGGGAAGCCATCTCCTGGCCTCCCGTGCCGCTGCGCCTCGGGGACAACCAGGAGAATCACCGCAATGTTTCCGCGCACTGCGCCCTGACCGGCGAGCCGGTCAATATCTCCGACGTCTACGATGCCGCGGGCTATGATTTTCAGGGGACCCGGGATTTTGACGTCTCCACGGGGTATCGCTCCCGCTCGATGCTGGTGATTCCCCTGCGGGATCACGAGGATGAGGTTATCGGGGTCTTGCAGCTTCTCAATGCCAAGGATCGGGAAACCGGCGCGGTTGTCCCTTTTCCCGAGCACGAGGTGGGGATGGTCATGAGCCTGGCCTCGCAGGCGGCCATTGCCCTCACCAAGATACGGCTGGTCCGGGGGCTTGAAAATCTGCTGGACGCCTTTGTGCGGACCATCGGCGATGCCATTGACGAAAAATCCCCCTACACGGCAGGGCACGTCTTCCGGGTCGCCAACCTCACCGAACAGATCGCCCTGGAGGTGAACAGGGCCGCCGCCGGCAAATTCGCTCCGGTCAGTTTCAGCGCCGACGAGCTGGCCGAGATCAGGATGGCGGCCTGGCTCCATGATGTGGGGAAGATCACCACGCCTGAACATCTCATGGATAAGGCGACCAAGCTGGAGACCATTTTCGACCGGATAGAACTGATTCGGCACCGGGTGGAAATCTCCCGCTTGAATGATGCGATCATCCGGCTGGAGAATGAACCGCGCCCGAGGAAGGAAGGAGGCACTGCTCTCCCGCGGCCTGTTGAAAAGGGGGAGGAATGGCAGGAGATCATCAATTTTCTCGATACGATCAATCTGGGAGGCGAGGGGTTGCCTGCGGGCACCATCGAGAAAGTGCGGCGGCTCGGCGGGCTGACCTATGCCATGTGCGGGATGGAGCTGCCCCTGCTCGCGCCCGACGAGGTTGAAAATCTTTGTGTGCAAAAAGGAACCTTGACCGCGGCGGAACGCAAGGTGATGAACCACCATGTGGAAATGAGCATCAGGATGCTGGAGGGGTTGCCCTTTCCGAAAAAACTGCGCAATGTCGCGGTCTATGCCGGCATGCATCATGAAAAGCTGAACGGCACCGGCTATCCCCGAGGTCTTGAGGACAATGCCATTCCCCTGCCCGCGAGAATACTGACTCTGGCCGATGTGCTGGAAGCCTTGACCGCCGCGGATCGGCCCTACAAGCCGGGGAAAATGCTTTCCGAAGCCATGGGGATTCTGGAGGGGTTGGTGGAGCGGGGGGACCTGGACGGGGAACTCTGTGATCTGGTGGTTGATTCCGGCTTGATCGCCCGCTTTGCCCACGGCTTGTCAGGGCGCCAGCGGGATGATTTCTTCTGGCGCGGCAAGCGCTGCCGCATCTCGGAAACCAGATGAATTCGGGCGCGGGGAAACAGTCACCGGTCTCCCCAACCCACAAGCAACCGGCTACAGTCACCAACCGTTGAAAGCGCGGTTTTTTGCGATGTCAACAAACCAGGTAGATCAAGAACTCCCGATTCCCCTTGGGTCCGAGGATCGGAGAGGGGCAGACGCCAACCGGGATAAGGCCCAGCTTGTCGGCAAATCCCCGGATTTCCTCGATCACCTTCTCGTGCAGGTCGCTGTCGCGGACGACCCCGCCCGTGCCGAGCCGGCCGCGGCCGACCTCGAACTGCGGCTTGATCAGGGCCAGCACCCGAATGGCTCCCGGAGGAAAAAAGACGAGCAGCGGCGGCAGCAGGGTTTTGAGGGAAATAAACGAAGCATCGATCACCGCCAGGTCCAGGGACTCTTCCAGGTCGCCGGGTTTCAGGTTTCTGGCGTTGGTTCTCTCCATGACCACCACCCGTGGATCCTGCCGCAGTTTCCAGGCCAGCTGGCCATAGCCGACATCAATCGCATACACCCTGGCGGCTCCGCGCTGCAACAGGCAGTCGGTGAAGCCGCCGGTGGAGGCGCCGATATCGGCGCAGACGAGGCCGGTGGGGTCGATCCGGAAGTGGTCCAGCCCGGCCGCCAGTTTGAGTCCGCCCCGGCTCACATAGGGGCAGCTGGTTTTCTTGAGCCGGACCCGGCAGTCCTCGGCAAAAAGCGAGCCGACCTTGTCCGCCGGCTGGTCGTTTACCAGCACCTGGCCGGCGGCAATAAGGGCTTGGGCCTTCTGGAGGGTGGGGGCCAGCCCTTGCTGGAGCAGGAGCTGGTCGAGGCGGATTTTCATGG
>DASWIU010000101.1:0-4702 GCA_036397515.1 Desulfurivibrionaceae bacterium
GGCAGGACAAATGGGGGAAGGAAAAGATCCCATTGGCACGCAGCCGAGCACCGGAGAGGCTGCCGAAAAAGGGATTTGCACTGTTTGAGCGCAGCGAGTTTGCAAAGCCCCGGCAGCATCGAGGAGTACCCCATGCGGGGCATAAACTCCGGGCATCCCGCCTTCGGCGGGACCAGACATAATGGTTGACAGCGAAAGCAAGAAGACCTGCCTTCCTTGTAAACGTGGGTTAAGTTGAAAACCTCAACAGCTTCAACCCAGAGCCAATAACAAGGAGGCAGGCCATGAAAAAAAGCATAAAATATGTCGGCATGGACGTCCACAAGAAAACCATTGATGTCGCCATAGCCGAGGGAGACCGGGATGGTGAGGTCCGTCACTACGGCACCATCAACCATGATCCGGATTCCATGGCCAAGCTGCTCAGGAAGCTGGCCTCTACCGGCGGTGAGCTGCGGTTCGTCTATGAGGCCGGTCCTTGCGGCTATCAGCTTTACCGGCATCTCACCGGCAACGGCTTGCGCTGTACGGTGGTGGCACCCTCGCTGATTCCCCGCAAGAGCGGCAACCGAATCAAAAATGACCGGCGGGACGCCATTGCCTTGGCCCGTCTGCATCGTGCGGGCGAACTCACCGCTGTCCAGGTGCCGGCTCCGGAAGACGAGGCAATGCGGGATCTTACCCGCGCCCGGGAGGACGTCAAGATTGCGGAGAGAAAGGCCAAGCAGCTCGTGAGCGGATTCCTGCTGCGGCACGGTTTTGTCTTCAGCGGGCGAACTCCTTGGTCCAATGCCTATTGGCGCTGGATTGCAGAGATCAAGATGGGGCATCCGGCCCAGCAGATCGCCCTCCAGGAATATGTGCATGCAGTCAAGGCGTGCGGAGAGCAGGTGGATCGTCTGACTGCCCAGGTTCATGAACTGCTTTTGCAATGGCACTGGGCGCCGGTGGTCAAAGCGTTCCAGGCTATGCGCGGCGTGTCGGTGATCGTGGCTGTGACGGCCATTGCCGAATTGGGCGATCTCGGCAGGTTTGAGACCCCGTCCAAGCTGATGGCCTATCTGGGGCTCGTTCCTTCCGAGCATTCCAGCGGTGAAAGCAGAAAAAGGGGCGGCATCACCAAGACCGGCAATGGCCATGTAAGGCGAGTATTGGTTGAAGCGGCTCAGGCCTATCGCCTTCCGGCCCGCATCAGCCGCACCCTCCTTGTAAGGCAGCAGGGGGTACCCCCTGAGGTGCGCAAGATAGCCTGGGAGGCGCAACTTCGACTGTGTTCCCGCTATCAGCGGCTTGTAGGCCGCGGCAAGCCGGCGAATCTGGTTGTGACGGCCATTGCCAGAGAGCTTGCCGGCTTTATGTGGGCCATTGCCAGGGAAGTTCCAGCTGTGGCATAAGCGGCCTGAAACAGGCAAAGGATGGAATCGCTCTGCTTCGAGAGCTGGGAAGAGTCTCTTCGCTCCGCGATCCCGGCTGAGTTGAAAAGAACAAAAACAAGGAGATCGGCGTAATTTTTCACCACCCATCCGGTGCATGACCAGGGGCGCGATCACGGTCTGGAGAATCCTCGATGTCACTTTGGGATAAGGCATGGCCGAATTCCCGCGACAAGAGAAAGGCAGCTCCGCGACGAAGCCAGGTCTTGCGGTACCCAACCCGCGAATATCAGAGTGATCCGCCGTCGCTTTCACGGATCCCGCCTCTGGCCATGCACCGGAAAATGTATCATACGCCGACCTGTAAAAAAGGTGGGGCAGGTTTTCTTTGCCCATTGACAACTGTCAACCATATCAGAGACACGGGGGCCCTTTCTTTGGTTCGTTTCTTTGGGCAAGCAAAGAAATGAACAGTCTGATTTCATCGCCTCTTTCCCCGCAATTCCCGGAAGAACCAAAAATAATGGCCATTCTGGCGTTCCATTACGGCTCCTTATGCCGTTTGCCATGAGCAGCACTCTTGTCTCACGGAAGAACGGCGGAAGAATCGCAACGGAGAGGCATACAGATGGTCGGTTTGCGGGCGCCACCAGGGCCAGGAATCACGGGGAAAAACCGGCGAGGCTCAGACCGAAGTCAGAAAGATATCCACCAAATTCGGATCAAACCGGGTTCCGGCCTGGGAACGGATATATTCGGCAACCTTTGCCGGCGGCCACGCCTCCCGGTAGCGACGGGCCGAGATCAGGGCGTCCCAGTTATCGGCCATGGCAAAGATCCTGGCCGCCAGAGGGATCTGTTCGCCTTTCAAACCGCGCGGATAGCCGGTGCCATCCCACCGTTCGTGATGGCAATAGGGAATATCCAGAGCCGGACGCAGATAATGAATGGGGGAGAGCAGGTCAAAGGCCATGACCGGATGCCGCCGCATGATCTGCTGCTCCTCTTCGGTGAGCGGGCCGGTATTCAGCAAAACGGTGTCGGGCACCGCCATCTTGCCGATATCATGGAGCAGGGCGCCGCGGCGGACATGGACAAGCTCATCCTCCCGGATGCCCAAGGCGCAGGCCACCTTCAAGGTGAGCTCCACCACCCGCTGGGTATGGCCCTCGGTTTCCATGTCCCGCAATTCCAGGGCCTTTGCCCACCCTTCGATGGTGGTGTCGTAGGCCAGAGTCAATTCGATGTTCGACTCCTGGAGCTTGCGGAAGAGCGTCGCATTATCAATGGCGATGGCCGCCTGGATGGCCAGGGCATCAAAAAAATCGAGCCATTCGGGCTCGGCCTCGAACCGCTGCCGGCAGAAAATCTCAAAAACCCCCTTCACCTGCCCTTTGGCAATCAAGGGGACGGCATAGTAGGTTATGAATTTCTCATTTTCGAGCAGCTCATGCCGGAGAAACGGGTTGGGAAGCTCGGTAAGATCGGCGATATGAAAGACCCGCCGTTCATAGGCGGCGATGCCGGCCCCGCCCTCGCCAAGTCGCACTTTGGAGTTGCGGATACCCAGCCCGGCAAAACCCCAGTCCGCGCCATGGTCCAAAGTCTGGGTATAGGTATTGAGCAGCAGAATGGCCCCGGCATCCATGCCCAGCTGCGACACGGTTTGTTCCAGAAAAAGCTTCATGGTCAGCCGCAGATCAAGGCTCGCGGTGATCACCATGTCGATGGCGTGCAGGGTTGTCAGATGCTGGAGTCTTGCTCTGGCCCTGCCCTCCGCCTCAATCCGGGCGGCAATCTCCTTTTCAAGTTCCGTGTTTTTCTGGACAAGGGCGGTATTGGCGCGGACGATTTCCTGGTCCGCCTCCTGAACCTTGGCAATGGTGAGCCTGGACAGGCCGATGACCAGAAAAACAAAGAGAGAGCCGCCGAGAAAAACCAACCCGGTGACGATTTCCACTGGAAAAACAAGCTGCCTGATCTGAATGACGATGAAGAAGAGATATCCGGCAATGAAAAAGACGATCAGGCTGGTCAAGGCCTGCCATTTTCCTGCCAGGGCAAGGGGAACCTGCTGCCTGGTCCGCACGCAAAGGCGCGCGGCGGCAATCAAAAAAAATATCCCCGGGATGACCAGGATGATGGAGAGCCATTGACTCGGTGTCATACAGTTTCTCGGCAAGACAAAGGTTTTTTGCGGTCCGCCCCGCTTCTTTCAAACATTCCACACCCAATTAGCAATCAGTGTACCGAGTGAAGGCGTGAAAGTCAAAACCTCCGGAGATCTCCGCGTTTCCCGCAGGCATGCCGGGGCACGAATCATTGCTTTTAAAAATGATTTCGCCTAACATGGGAGCATTCTTCCTCTTTATGGACGGACAAGCTCTCAGGAGAACAGCGCGAACATGCAGCCGCAGCCACTGGTCATTGAATACCGATTCCGCCTTCAGGACAACAGCGAAGAGCTGTTCTCCATCCGCCTCGATCCCCAAACCCTTGAAACCCTCCCCGACCCGGCGGCCGAGCCCTTGCCCGGCTGGACAATGCTCTCTTTTGCCCAGTGCGCCAGTTGTCCTTTGACCGAGACGTCCTCCCCCCACTGCCCGGCTGCAGCCAACCTTGCCCCCATTGTCCAGCGGGGCGAAAAGCTTATCTCCATTGATCTGGTGGATCTTCAGGTGACAACCGCCGAAAGGATAATTCTCCAGCAAACCACGGCGCAAAGAGCGCTCTGCTCCCTGATGGGGCTGGTCATCGCGACAAGCGGCTGCCCGCATACCGCCTTTTTCAAGCCCATGGCCCGATTTCATTTGCCGCTGGCCAACGAGGAAGAAACCATCTTCCGCGCCACGGCGACCTATATGCTGGCCCAATATTTTGTTAAAAACGGGGGGAGCCCGGCGGACTTCAACCTGGAAAAATTAACGGATCTGTACCGCACCATGCAGGAGGTCAATCTGGCCATGGCCACAAGGGTACGGAGCGCCTCAAAAACCGACTCGTCCGTCAACGCCATTGTGCTCCTCGACATGTACGCCAAGGCCCTGCCCTATGTGATCAAGCAGTCTCTTGAAGAACTCCGCTACCTGTTCGAGCCGTTTCTGAAAACAATCGTTCTTTCAGAAAAATCCTCGCCTGCCTAGCGGCGCCCCCCGCCCCCAAGCGCCCTGGCTCTGGCAGCCGCGGATCTGCCCAGGTTGCCGCCGGGATCAGCCCCCGCCACCTGACCGTACAAGGTCTGGGCCTTTGCCGGCTCCCCTGTTTTTTCATAGCTTTCGGCAAGAAAAAAAGCGCTGCCCAGGGTGGGCATAAGCTTCATGCTTTTTTGC
>DASWIU010000102.1:0-11602 GCA_036397515.1 Desulfurivibrionaceae bacterium
GAGATGGTAATGCCCGGTGACAACGTGACCATCGAAGGCCAGTTGATCACCCCGATCGCGATGGAAGAAGGCCTCCGTTTCGCGATTCGCGAAGGCGGCCGTACCGTGGGCGCCGGCGTTATCAATAAAATTATCGAATAATCGCCTGCGCGGTTGTGACTGCGAAAAAAGGGAAGCTAGATGCGAGACATTATCACATTGGGTTGTCAGACCTGCAAGAGACGGAATTACACCACGACCAAGAATAAACGGTCTACTCCGAGCAAGCTGGAGTTTAAGAAATTCTGCCCTTTTTGCAGATCCCATACCCTGCACAAGGAAACGAAATAGTTTTTAGGCCAGTAGCTCTAATGGTAGAGCATCGGACTCCAAATCCGAGGGCTGGGGGTTCGAGTCCCTCCTGGCCTGCCAGAGACGAGAGATTGTGATTGCTTCGCCCTTTTTCTGATGTGAGAGGGCGAAGTAGTTATTTGGATAATCGGTGCCTGGTGTCTGGGCCGAGGTCCATTCCCCTTCATCTGTAAGAAAGATCAGCCTGTGCAGGAAGAGACGATCATTATGGCAAGCAAGGAAGACCGATTGGCCAAGAGCAAAAAAGCAGAGGGCACTGATCCTGAACAGGGATCCGTATTTCGGCCGAGTCGGATGAAAGAATTTGCCACCGAAGTGAAAAATGAATTCGGCAAGATCGTTTGGCCGGCCAAAAAACAGACTGTTGGCACTACGGCGGTAGTTGTAGTACTGGTGATGATCATCTCCTTTTATTTGGGAGCTGTTGATCTGCTGCTGGGAAAAATAATCGGTTATGTTTTGCGGTAGGCAACCAGCGTAAGCCGGGAGAGAGACAGCATTATGGCACGTCACTGGTATATTGTTCATACATACTCAGGCTTTGAAGAGCAGGTGAAGACCGGCATGCTTGAGCGCGTTAAAAATGCGGGCCAGGAAGAGATGTTTGGGGAAATCCTTGTTCCCACCGAGCAAGTTGTGGAAATGGTGAAGGGCGCCCGGAAAACATCCTCCCGCAAATTCTTCCCGGGCTATATTCTGGTGAATGTCGATCTCAACGATGAGACCTGGCATACGGTTCGTGATACTCCGAAGGTCACTGGTTTCGTCGGCAACGACATGAATCCGGTGCCGCTTTCCGACGAAGAGGCCATGAAGATTATCGGCCGGATCAAGGACGGCGCCCTCAAGCCGAAGCCAAAGGTTTCTTTCGAGTGTGGCGATGTTGTCCGGGTTATTGATGGGCCGTTCAATAATTTTCAAGGTGTGGTGGATGAGGTTTTTCCGGAGAAGGGCCGGGTTCGGGTGATGGTTTCCATCTTCGGCCGGGAAACCCCGGTCGAGCTTGAATATATCCAGGTAAGTAGAGGGTAGTCGCGTTTTTCTGCAATTGTAACAGGAATTGCGTAGCACATAGAGGTTGTTTGTTCCGCGAAGCCGTTATGGGAAAATAATCGTAAAATTGTAAGATCGTGATCGGCAAAAGTGGCCGTAACGAATTGAGTTGCAATGTAATGGTTGTTTCGTAACGGCCACTAAATTTATGATGTCGTGCTCTCTGGCTCCTTGCAGCAGAGAAAAGCCGACAGGTGGGAGTTCCAGCGATGGCTAAGAAGATTGAAGGATACATAAAGTTACAGATCCCAGCCGGCAAAGCGAATCCGTCGCCTCCAGTTGGTCCGGCCCTTGGCCAGCGTGGCGTTAACATCATGGAGTTTTGCAAGGCGTTCAATGCGAAAACCCAGGCGGAAGGCGATACGATTATTCCGGTGGTGATCACCGTGTATGCCGACCGTTCATTTACTTTTGTTACCAAGACCCCGCCGGCCTCAACGCTGCTTTTTAAGGCGTGCAGCCTTGGCAAGGGCTCGAGCAACCCCAAGAAGGATCGGGTGGCCAAGATTACCCGCGATAAGATTAAAGAGATTGCAGAGAGAAAACTTCCCGATCTGAACGCCTACGATATCGATGCCGCAATGCGGATTATTGAAGGAACCGCGCGGAGCTGCGGGATTACCATCGTCGATTGATCGCAAGTTTGACTGTTTTTCAATAGAGGTATTAGTGGGTTAACCGTAGCACTTCTGATGTGTGAAGGCTTGAATGTTTGGTAGACTCGTAAAAAGAGAAAAAGGCCACAGGTCCGTAACACAAGATCAATAAGGGACAAAGCAATAACCGTTGTAATCGCGGTTTTTTGCGATTTCAACAATGTTTGGAGAGCGCCATGGCAAAGAAAGGCAAGCAATATAAAAACAGTGTAGCACAGCTTGATCCGACGAAGGCTTATAACCTGGAGGAAGCTGTTGCTCTCGCGTTGCAGGGCAAGTTCGCAAAATTTGATGAGTCGGTGGATCTGGCTCTCAACCTCGGTGTTGATCCTCGCCATGCGGAACAGATGGTGCGGAGCAGCGTTGTCCTCCCCAATGGTACTGGGAAAACAGAGCGGGTTCTTGTTTTTGCCAAGGGCGAGAAGGTGCAGGAAGCTCTTGATGCCGGCGCGGATTATGCCGGTGGCGATGAGTTGCTTGAGAAAATCCAAGGCGGCTGGCTGGAATTTGACAAAACAGTTGCCACCCCCGATATGATGGGCACCGTCGGCAAGATCGGCAAGGTGCTCGGCCCCCGCAATTTGATGCCTAACGCCAAGCTGGGCACGGTTACTTTTGATGTCGGCCGGGTCGTCAAGGAAATCAAATCCGGTAAGGTTGATTTCAAGGTTGATAAGGCAGGGGTTCTCCATTGCATGATCGGCAAGTCCTCCTTCGGCACCGAAAAATTGCAGGAAAATATTCTCGCCTTTGTTGACAAGGTTGTCCAGCTCAAGCCCTCTTCCAGTAAGGGTGTTTATTTAAAGGCCGTATATTTGTCCACCACCATGGGGCCGGGGCTGAAACTCGATCCCATGGAACTGCGGACCCTTTGTAAGCATGCCTAATTACCGTTGATCCCGCTGGTTGCAACCAGTGTTTATATATTTTGTCTTAAGCAGTTAAGTCGTCAAAGACCGTGGGTACCAAGAGGTTTAATCAGCGCGGGAGTCTGAGTAAGACGCAACGTGTTGGCCTGCCGAGGCGAAATGTCATTGCTTTTTCGCAGTGTCGTCACATGGGTTGTTTGTAGTAGAGAGAAACAATTCATTCGTCTGTACCGGTCGACCTCGACTGCTTCTCGCTAACCCTAATATGTTGTTGGTTTAAAGGAGGTAGAGGAATTGAATCGAGACGATAAGGTTGCGGTAATCGAGGAACTCACCAGCAGATTGGCCCATGCCAAATTTGCCGTTGTTTCCGATTATCGTGGTCTGACCGTGCCTGTCATCTCACAACTCCGCCGTGACCTCAAGCAGAGCAACGCCGAAATCCGTGTCGCCAAAAACACCTTGTTGCGGCTGGCCATCAAAGGAACCCCCTTTGAGCCCATGGATCAGTTCCTTGTCGGAACAACGGCCGTTACTTTTGCGGACGGGGATCCGGTGGCGCCGGCTAAGGTTTTGGTCGAGTTTATCAAGACGAACCCAAAGCTTGAAATCAAGACGGCGGTTTTAGATGGCAAGTTACTTACGGCAGACGATCTGAGGGCATTGTCCACATTGCCTGGCAAGGATGAACTCCGGGCGCAGCTGCTTGCAGTCATGCTCGCGGTTCCGACCAGTTTTGTGCGGGTGCTCAGCGCTGTTCCGCAAAAGGCGCTGTATGCATTGCAGGCAATAAAGGACCAGAAAGGTCAGGGCGACAACTAACCAAGAATAGTATCTGGAGGATAAAGCAATGGCAGTATCAAAGGAAGATGTAATTGATTTCATTTCTAACATGACAGTTCTCGAGCTTTCCGAGCTCATCAAGGAACTTGAAAATAAGTTTGGTGTTTCCGCTGCGGCTCCGATGGCAATGATGGCTGCGCCCGCGGCCGGCGGCGATGCAGGGGCTGCCGCGGAAGAGAAGACCGAGTTTGACGTAATTCTCGTCACTGCCGGCGACAAGAAGATCGGGGTTATCAAGGAGGTTCGCGCTATTACCTCCCTGGGCCTCAAGGAAGCAAAAGACCTGGTCGAAGGCGCACCCAGCCCGATCAAGGAAGGCGTTTCCAAGGATGAGGCTGCCGACATCAAGGCCAAGATCGAGGCTGCCGGCGGAACTGTAGAGATCAAGTAGTGTGAACACCGTCTTGTTTTCTTGCTGATCTTCTCAGGTGTCGGCAAGAAAAATATAGCATTTCCTGGGGCTGACCAAGCCCCGGGGTTCAACAAGAGATGCAGCGACGCTACGGGGGAAATCCCCGTAGCGTTCTTGCGTTCTTATCAAAGGGAGAGAATTTGGCCTCCAAGATTTACGGCACAATGCATCTCCCGACGCTCCACACCGGGGAGCCCGTTCCCATCCGCCACCGCTAAACTGATGAGGGTATTGCTGCATGCAAACTATCAAACGAGTTCGGAAAAGTTTCGCCAAAACCAAGAGCATTGTTGAAATCCCACATCTCATTGAGATGCAGGGGCTGTCCTATGAAAAGTTTCTGCAAAAGGACACGGAGCCGGATCAACGTTCGGATAGCGGTCTGCAGGGGATTTTTAAAAGCATTTTCCCCATTCAGGATTTCAACGGCACCTGTTCTCTTGAGTTTGTGCGGTATAACTTTGGAGAGCCGAAGTATTCCGTGGAGGAGTGTATCCAGCGGGGCATGACCTACGAGGTTCCGGTCAAGATTACGGTGCGTCTTGTTTCCTACGATACCGATGCCGAAACCGGAGTGCAGAATATCCGGGACATCAAAGAGCAGGCAGTTTACCTGGGCAGCATGCCGCTGATGACCAAAACCGGGGTCTACGTTGTCAACGGGACCGAGCGGGTCATTGTCAGTCAGTTGCAGCGTTCGCCCGGCCTTTTTTACAGCCATGACGGCGGCAAGACCCATTCCGGCGGCAAGCTTCTCTATTCGGCCCGGATTATTCCGGTGCGCGGTTCCTGGATCGATCTCGAGTTTGACGCCAAGGATATCCTCTACGTCCGCATCGACCGGCGCCGCAAGTTTCCGGTAACCACCCTGCTCAAGGCCCTTGGCTACAGCGGGGATGAACTGTTGCGTTACTATTACGACACGGAAAAAATCTCCGTGAGCCGGAAAAAATTCAAGAAGGAATTCTCGTCCGAGGTCATGGTCGGACAAAAGGTAACCCATGACATCGTTGATCCGAAAACCGGAGAAATTATTGCCAAGGAAGGCCGCAAGATCGGCAAGGTTCTGGCCAAGAAAATTCTTGAGGCCGGGGTCACCCAATTTGATGTCGAAGCGGAGAGTCTGGTCGGCAAGTTTCTTGCCCACGACATCGTGGATCCGAAGACGAAAGAGGTCATTTTTCCCTGCAATACGGAACTGACCGAGACCATGCTGGACGACATCATCGCGGCGAAGGTCCCGGAATTTGAGCTCCTCTTCATCGACGGCATCAAGGTTTCCGATTCTTTCCGCAAGACCCTGGCTCTGGACAAGGTCAATACCCCGGAAGAGGCATTGCTGGAGATATACCGCAGACTGCGGCCCAGCAGCCCCCCAACCCACGAGATCGCCTCGGCCTTTTTCGAGAATCTGTTTTTCAGCGCCGACACCTATGATCTTTCCGAGGTCGGCCGTTTTAAGATCAATGCCAGATTGGGCGTGAGCACCGATATCGAGCACCGCACCCTGACCAAGGACGATATCATGCTGGCGGTAAGGTATCTGGCGCGTCTTAAGGACAGCCAGGGCCCCATCGACGATATCGACCATCTCGGCAACCGCCGGGTTCGGACGGTCGGCGAGCTCGTGGAAAATCAGTACCGCATGGGACTTGTCCGCATGGAGCGCGCTATCCGTGAGCGGATGAGCATTCAGGAGGTTGAGGCTCTGATGCCCCATGACCTGATCAATCCCAAGCCCATTACCGCGGCGATCAAGGAATTTTTCGGCACCAGCCAGCTTTCCCAGTTCATGGACCAGACCAACCCCTTGTCCGAGGTGACGCACAAGCGCCGTCTGAGCGCGCTTGGACCGGGCGGTCTTTCCCGCGAGCGGGCCGGTTTTGAGGTGCGCGACGTTCATCCGACCCATTACGGGCGGATCTGCCCGGTGGAAACACCTGAAGGTCCGAATATCGGCCTGATAGTTTCGCTTGCCACCTATGCCCGGGTCAATGAATTCGGTTTTATCGAGACCCCGTACCGGAACGTCAAGGGCCGGAAGGCGACCAAGGAAGTTTCCTATATGACGGCCCTGGATGAACAGGAGCATGTCATTGCCCAGGCGAAAATCGAGCTGAACAGCAAAGGCAAGATTGTGCCGGATACCCTTATTGCCCGGCAGGACGGCGAGGTGCTCTCCACCGAGGCTGATGCTGTTACACAGATGGATGTTTCCCCCAACCAGCTGGTGAGTGTTGCCGCCTCCCTTATTCCCTTTCTGGAAAACGACGATGCGAACCGGGCCCTGATGGGCTCCAACATGCAGCGCCAGGGCGTTCCCCTTTTGCGCCCGGAGGCCCCGTTGATCGGCACCGGCCTGGAGTTGACCGTTGCCAAGGATTCGGGGGTCTGTTTGCTGGCCGGCGGCGATGGGGTGGTGGAAGAGGTCGATGCCAACCGGGTCGTGGTGCGCTACGACAAGCCCGGCACGGACGGTTTTACCACCGGCATCGGAATCTACCGCCTGGAGAAATACAAGAAATCCAACCAAAACACCTGCTTTACCCAGCGGCCCCTGGTGAATCCGGGCCTGCGGGTGAAAAAGGGAGACATCCTCGCCGACGGCCCGGCCTGTGACCTGGGCGAACTGGCCCTGGGCAAGAACGTAACCATCGCCTTCATGCCGTGGCGGGGCTACAACTTCGAGGACTCCATCCTGATCAGCGAGAAGATGCTGAAAAAGGATACCTATACCTCGCTGCACATCGAGGTGTTCGAGACCGTTGCCCGCGACACCAAGCTGGGCAAGGAGGAAATCACCCGCGATATCCCCAATGTGAGCGAGGAAGCGTTGCGCAATCTCGACGAGTCCGGGGTTATCCGGATCGGGGCCGAGATCAAGTCCGGCGATATCCTGGTGGGCAAGGTAACCCCCAAGGGGGAAACCCAGCTTTCCCCGGAGGAAAAGCTGTTGCGCGCCATCTTCGGGGAAAAGGCCGGCGATGTGAAGGATACCTCCCTCCGTGTCCCGCCCGGGGCCGAAGGGGTGGTTATCGACGCCAAGGTCTTTTCCCGCAAGGGGGTGGAGAAGGATGAACGCACCCTGGCCATTGACGAGTTTGAGATCAAGACCCTTGAGCGGGACATGGAAGACGAGGTCAATTGCCTGAAAAAGGGCGTCCGCAACAGTCTGGCCGATCTTCTCGACGGCAAGACCGTGAAAAGCGCGGTCAAGGACAAAAAGGGAGAGACCCTGCTCGCCAAGGGCAAGAAGCTCTCCCGCGAGGTGGTTGAACGTCTGTCTCTCTCCGGCATCAAGCTGATTGACTATGCCGAAAAAGACAAGTTCGAAGGCGAGGTGGCGCTTCTTTTCGAGCGCTATGAAAGCCAGGTCAAACTGGTGCGCGACCGTTATGAGGCGCGGATCACCCGGCTTAAGAAAGGGGACGATCTGCCGCCCGGAGTTATCCGGATGGTCAAGGTCTATGTCGCCACCAAGCGCAAGCTGTCCGTGGGCGACAAGATGGCCGGCCGCCACGGAAACAAGGGCGTTGTTTCCCGGATCATGCCCGAAGAGGATATGCCCTATTTTGCCGACGGCACCACAGTGGATATTGTTCTGAACCCGCTGGGCGTTCCTTCTCGTATGAACGTGGGGCAGTTGCTGGAGGTGCATCTTGGTCTGGCGGCCAAGCGCCTGGGGCAACAGATCCAGCACCTCGCCGATCTGCAGCAGGTTGCGGCGGTGAAGGAAAAGCTGCAAACGGTGTATTCCGCAGAGGAGTATGGCCAGTTGACCGAAGGATTGACGGATGAGGAGCTGTTGACCCTTGCCAAGCGCATGGGCTCGGGGCTGCATATTGCCACGCCGGTATTCGACGGGGCCCATGAAAGCGAGATCCGGAACCTCCTGGTTGAGGCCGGCATGGACGAGGTTGGCCAGGCCACCCTGTATGACGGCTTGACCGGAGAAAAGTTTGACAACCCGGTAACCGTCGGCACCATGTATATCCTGAAACTCCATCATCTGGTTGATGACAAGATCCATGCCCGTTCCACCGGGCCCTACTCGCTGGTTACCCAGCAGCCCCTTGGCGGCAAAGCGCAGTTCGGCGGACAGCGTCTTGGCGAAATGGAGGTCTGGGCCTTGGAGGCGTATGGTGCGGCATATACTTTGCAGGAATTTTTAACAGTCAAGTCGGACGACGTGGGCGGTAGAACAAGGACATACGAGCGGATCGTGAAGGGCAATAATTTTCTGGAGGCAGGCTTGCCGGAATCTTTCAATGTTTTGGTGAAAGAGCTCCAGGGGCTGTGTCTTGATATGGAACTGCTCGACGAGAAACCGGAAATTTAGGAGCCGTTACAAAATTAACCACCGTTTCTCTGGCCGTTTTGTTACGGCTCTTTATGCCGTTTTTGCCGACCAGAAGGACGAACTTATTTTGTAACAACGGCTTAGGTCCAGAGTTTTTTGCCGTTCGAAGTGATTTGATTATTCAACATAGATAAGGGTGCTGCCGTGGAAGAACTTTTCAGCTTTTTTTCCAATCCGAAAGGACCGTTAAAATTCAATGCCGTGCGAATCTCCTTGGCCTCGCCGGAAAAAATTCGCGACTGGTCTCATGGCGAGGTGAAAAAACCGGAGACCATTAATTACCGGACCTTTAAACCGGAACGGGAAGGGCTGTTTTGCGCCAAGATCTTCGGCCCGGTCAAGGATTACGAGTGCAATTGCGGCAAATACAAGCGCATGAAGCACCGCGGGGTTGTCTGCGAAAAGTGCGGGGTTGAGGTTATCCAGTCGAAGGTCCGGCGGGAACGGCTGGGACACATCGAACTGGCCGCGCCCGTGGCCCATATCTGGTTTCTGAAGAGCCTGCCGAGCAAGATCGGCAACATCCTCGATATGACCCTGAAGGAACTGGAAAAGGTTCTCTACTTTGATTCCTATGTGATCACCGCTTCCGATGAGCCCTCCTTGCCGGTCAGCTCCTTGCTGACCGAAGAAGGGTATCGGCAGGCCAAGGAAGATTTTCCCGGCAAGTTTACCGTTGGCATCGGCGCTGCCGCCATCCAGCAGATGATGCAGAAGCTCGACCTGGAACCCCTGTCCAAGGTGCTGCGCCAGGAGATGCGGGAAACAGGTTCCGAGGCCAAACGGAAGAAGCTGGCCAAGCGGCTCAATGTGGTCGAGGCCTTTCATGAGTCCGGCAACAAGCCCGATTGGATGATCCTCGATGTTATCCCGGTGCTGCCCCCTGATCTGCGGCCTCTGGTGCCTCTGGAAGGCGGACGTTTTGCCACTTCCGACCTCAACGATCTCTACCGGCGGGTCATCAACCGGAACAACCGGTTGAAGCGTCTGCTGGAGCTGGATGCCCCGGAAATCATCATCCGCAACGAGAAGCGGATGCTGCAGGAGGCGGTGGATGTTCTGTTCGACAATGGTCGGCGCGGCAAGGTTATCACCGGCCCCAACAAGCGGCCGCTGAAATCCCTTTCCGACATGCTCAAGGGCAAACAGGGTCGTTTCCGGCAGAATCTGCTCGGCAAACGGGTGGATTATTCCGGCCGTACCGTCATCGTGGTTGGCCCGCATCTGAGGCTCCATCAGTGCGGCCTGCCGAAGAAGATGGCTCTGGAGCTCTTCAAGCCCTTTATCTACAACAAGCTGGAGATGCTCGGGTACGTCACGACCATCAAGAGCGCCCGGAAGATGGTGGAAAAAGGGACCAAGGAGGTCTGGGACGTTCTCGACGACGTGGTCAAGGAATACCCCATCATGCTCAACCGGGCGCCGACCCTGCATCGCCTCGGCATGCAGGCCTTTGAGCCGGTGCTGATCGAGGGCAAGGCCATTCAGTTGCATCCGTTGGTCTGCGCCGCCTTCAACGCGGACTTTGACGGCGACCAGATGGCCGTGCATGTGCCCCTTACGGTTGAGGCGCAGATGGAAGCCCGGGTTCTGATGATGTCCACCAACAATATCCTTTCCCCGGCCCATGGCGAGCCGGTTATCATCCCCTCCCAGGATATTGTTCTCGGTCTCTACTATATGACCCGGGACCGCCATTTCGCCGAAGGCGAGGGCAAGGTCTTCAGCTCGCCGGTCGAGGTGCGGATGGCCTATGACCACGGAGCCGTGCATCTGCAGGCCAAGATCAAGGTGCGGCGCAAGGGGGAGTTCGTGGAAACCACGGTGGGCCGGGTTCTGCTTGGCGAACTTCTCCCGGAGAATGTTCCCTTCAGCCATGTCAACCAGGTGATGGGCAAAAAGCAGCTGGCCAAACTCATCGATCATACCTACCGTCACGCCGGCACCAAAGCCACGGTTATTCTGGCCGATCGCCTCAAGGACATGGGCTACGAGTTCTCCACCAGGGCCTCGATCTCCATCTGCATCAACGACATGATGATTCCGGTGACCAAGGATGACCGGCTGGCGCAAGCCGAAAGCGCGGTGACCGAGGTTGAGCAGCAATACCGGGACGGCTTGATCACCGATGGTGAAAAGTACAACAAGATCGTTGATATCTGGTCGCGCTCCACGGATGACGTGGCCAACGAGATGATGAAGGAGATGAGCGTCCAGTACCTGCGCGACAAGAATAACAAGCTCTTTGAGTCCCCCAGCTTCAATTCCATCTATATCATGGCCGACTCCGGCGCCCGCGGCAGTCGCGATCAGATTCGGCAGCTCGCCGGGATGCGCGGCTTGATGGCCAAGCCCTCCGGCGCGATCATCGAGACCCCGATCAAGGCAAACTTCCGGGAAGGGCTGAACGTCCTTGAGTACTTTATTTCCACCCATGGCGCGCGGAAAGGTTTGGCGGATACGGCTCTGAAAACGGCCAACTCCGGATATCTGACCAGGCGGCTGGTGGACGTGGCCCAGGATGCGACCATCATCGAAAAGGATTGTGAAACCCTGGACGGCATTTTGATGGAAGCGCTGCTTGAAGGCGGCGAGGTGATCCAGCGGGTGGGCGATCGGATTTTGGGCCGGGTCGCCCTGGAAGATGTGGTCGATCCCTTTAACGGCGAGATTCTGGTCGAGGCCAACGAGGAGATCACCGAAGAAAAGGTCAATCTTATCGAGCAGGCCGGCGTTGACCGGGTGATGATCCGTTCCGTGCTCACCTGCCAGGCTCGGCGCGGGGTCTGCAGCTCCTGTTACGGCCGGGATCTTGGCCGTGGGCATATGGTCAACATGGGCGAGGCGGTCGGCATTATCGCGGCCCAGTCCATCGGCGAGCCCGGCACCCAGCTCACCATGCGGACCTTCCATATCGGCGGGACGGCAAGCCGGAGCGTGGAACAGGCCGAGGTCCGGTGCCAGCATGGCGGGACCGTGCAGTTTCATAACATGCATTATGTTCAGAATATTGCCGGGACCATGATTGTCATGAACCGGAATGCGGCCGTGGTCATCG
>DASWIU010000103.1:0-4362 GCA_036397515.1 Desulfurivibrionaceae bacterium
GATTTTTTTTACCATAATAATGCTACTCGCCGGAGAGAACGCCCTGCCGCATGGAGAAAACCCTGGCGCCCTTTTGGGTGGCGGCAAGATCGCTGTTGTGGGTCACCACCACAAAGGTTGTCCCCTGTTCATTATATCTTCTAAACAATCCCAGGATATCCTGTTCGGTTTCTTCATCCAGATCCCCGGTGGGTTCGTCGGCCAGGATAATGTCCGGACAATTGATAAAGGACCGGGCAATGGCGACCCGCCGCTGCTGGCCGCCGGAAAGCTGGGAGGGAAAGGCATTGGCCTTGTCCGCCAAACCGACCTGGGCGAGAATATCCAGGGCCAGATCGCGGCTGCCCGCGGGATTTTGCCCGAAACTCAAGGGGAGCAGGATGTTTTCCATGACCGAGAGGGTGGGAATCAGGCTGGCGAACTGGAAGATGAAACCGATCTTGCTGTTGCGCATGGTGGAAAGGGCTTGGTCGGACTGCTGCCAGTTTTCCACGCCATCAATATACACCTGGCCCTGGTCCGGGGCGGTCAAGCCGCCGATCAGGCTCAAAAGCGTGGTTTTCCCGGAACCGGAATGGCCCAGGATGACAAGGAAATCCCCTTTAGCAACGGAAAGATTCACCGTATTGACGGCGTGCACCATGGTGTTTTCCACCGGGTAGGTCTTGGTGAGATCCTTGCATTCGATGATCACGTTTTCCCTCGTTATAAAATTCAAATTGGTCATCCCCGGGGGCCGAAACGACCAAAAAAGCCCCCGGAAAAAGTCTTTAGCAGAATTATTTGCCTCTCTATAAAAATGAGGTTGCCAATATACCACTGAGTGGTAATATCGTAAAGACCAATGCGGCAATTTGTCGCATGGCAATTTGTCGCACCTGTGAAGTCTGCCTTGAACATTGTCGGTGAGCTGACCGCGTTGTTCAAGGTCATTATAAGTGAACAGACAGTCACCAGCTGTCGGATGCCTGTATGATCCAACGACTTATGGGCATTTACAACGAGGAGAAAACAATGCGATTCACCAAAGCTACCTGGCGCAACTCCCTGATCACCGGCACCATCGCCCTTGGCTTGCTTGGCGCCACAACCGCCAACGCGGCCAACTATGCCGGCACCGCTTACATCGCCGGCATGGGCGGCCATTTCGCCAAGGCCGTATTCAAGATCGACCCCAAGGCCGAAACCCCTATTACCCTTGACGAGCTGGACAAGATCGACGTCGGCAGCGGCGCTACCCATCCGATCCATGATGCCCGTATCGACAACAAGGACCGCAACACCATCTACTGGTCCACCTACAAGCCGGATGCCGCGGCCAACAACTCCTACCATTACGGCAAGAGCGACCTTAAGAGCGGCAACGTCGTAGTGGACAAGACCTTCCCGGTTCCGGCCAAGGTCATGAGCACCAAGGCAGGCTACTGCGCCTCCGCCCAGACCAAGAACTACTTCATGCCCATCTCCATGAACAAGCCGGGCTACCTCAGCGTCATCGACAAGAAGACCATGGAAATGAAACACAATGTCTTCTTTGATGGCAGCGAAGCAGACGTCAAGGGCGGCGTTAAGTACACCCACGGCATCAACTCTCCGGACATGAAGGAGATTCTGATCACCATGAACGCGTCCAACTCTGCCCCGGACAACAAGGAGCTGGGCGACGGCATCGGCAAGCTGCATTTGTTCGTTCTTGACGCCAAGGCGCTTGAGCAGGGCAAGATCAAGGTACTGCGCAAGGGTGTGGCAGACGGCAACGTCAAGAAAACCATCAGCTTCCGTCAGTACTACTCTCCGGACGGCAAGTACATCGCCAACGCCACCGGCGACATCCTGTTCCTGATCGACGCCAAAACCCTGAAGACCGTAGCCTCCGTGACCATGGCTCCCCTGGAAGAGACCCACGACGCCATCTTCACCCCGGACAGCAAGTATGTAATGCTCACCACCCGCACCAAGGCTATCCTGCCCGGCTGCAAGGATCCGGCCAAGCCTGCTGACGGCGAGTGGCGCATGGACGGTCAGGTTCGTCTCTTTGACGTGGCTGCCAAGAAGATGGTCGGCAAGGCGACTTCCGCTTGCCTCGCGTGCCATGACGAGCAGCTCGGCACCGGCGAGGACGCTCCGCACGCCATCCTCTGCGGCCTTGATGTGAACTGGGCCAAGGTCGCAAAGAAGAAATAAGTTCCCTTCTTCTGTTTTTTTTGTTTCACTCGAAAACCGGGGGGCTACAGCCCTCCGGTTTTCTTATTTAATCTTCCCCAACAATTTCCTTCAACAGACAGAAAGCCCTATGACACCCCGCAACGCATACACCATTATCGCCATTGCCTGGAAAGGCGTGACCCGGAAATTATTCCGCAACCTTATCCTCATGCTGGCGGTCGCCCTGCTCGTCGCCCTGCTCACCTTTGCCATGCTGTTCAACAAAGCGGTGGAAGAGGATATCGAGGCGGCAAGCAAGCGGCTTGGCGCGGACATTGTCATCGTGCCCTCCGAGGCCAAGGGCAGCGCCGAGGAGTTTATCCTGGAAAGCAAGATCAAAAGCTTTTACATGGACAAGTTCGTCTTCGACGACATCAGCGAGTTGCCGGACATTAAGCAGGCGACCTACCACATCTACCTCAATACCCTTTCCTCCGGCTGTTGCAGCATCGACGAAGGACAGGTTATCGTCTTCGATCAGGACAAGGATTTTGTGGTCGCTTCCTGGCTGGAGGCCGGACCCAAGCGTCTGGAGCCGGGGCAGGTCTATGTGGGGAGCTATGTTTACGATTATCTCGGCCTGATCAACACGGCCAGTCTCTTCGGGCAGGGAGTCAAGGTGGTCGGCCATCTCCAGCAGACCGGCACCGGCCTTGACCATGGGGTGTTCATGCGCCTCGACGACCTGAACAAGATCTCTCCCGCCGCTACGGGGGGGTATCAGTCCGGCAAGATCTCCATCATCTTCATCAAGGTAAAAGAGGGGGTTTCCATAGCCAAGGTGGTGGCGGATATCCGCAATGTCAACCCCACGGTGGGGGTGATGACCCGAGGAGACATCGGCACCGACGTCCGGACCACCCTCGGCGACATCATCCGGGTGTTTTCCATCACCATCCTGATCTCCTCGCTGCTCGCCCTGCTCCTCGCCTGGTCCACCTTCACCGTGCTGGCCAACGAACGGCGGCGCGAGGTCGGCATCCTCCGGGCCATCGGCGCCCACCAGAGCCACATCATGAAGATCTTCCTGGCCGAGGCCATGCTGATCAGCACCATGGGCGGCCTGGCCGGGGTGATCATGGGCCATTCCCTGATCCATTATCTGGCCAAGGGCTTCACCCTGCTCAGCAAGCTTGGCGCAGTCTCGGCCGTAACCATGGGCAACATCGGCATCGGGCTCATCGCCATGGGAGTCGGCATCGCCATCTGCCTGATCGGCGCCGCCATCCCCATTTTCCGCCTGGCCCGAATGGAACCGCTGCTGGCGATCAAGGAAGCCTGATTTTTAGCTATTAGCCTTCAGCTGACAGCTAGCAGCTATCGAATGGAACCGCTGCTGAACAACTCGAAATTTTCTTCAAACAGATGCTTCGACAGGCTCAGCACGAACGGAATATCAATAATAAGATAAACTCCGTTCGGCCTGAGCTTGTCGAAGGGCAGTTGTTACGAGTCCATCAGCACTGACGGCTACCGGCTGACTCACAACGCATACTTTGCCGCGTAGCCGCGGGGGGTGACCATGAACCCCTGCCAGGCAAAGGTCATGGCGTTGCCGACGATGATGGTGGTCTGCATGTCGATCTCGCTCTCCAGCATCTTCCCCAGAGTGGTGAGCACGATCCGCTCGTTCTCGCGGGTGGCGGCGGTGACGATGCCCACCGGCGTTTCGGCGCTGCGGTGGGCCAGGAGAATCTCGCGGGCCTTGACGATATGCTCGGCCCGCTTCTTGGATTTCGGATTGTAGATCACCACGACAAAATCCGCGGCCGCCGCCGCCTCAAGCCGCTGCTCGATCTTCTCCCAGGGGGTCAGCAGGTCGGAAAGGCTGATCGCGGCGAAATCATGCATCAGCGGCGCGCCCAAGCGGGCGGCGCAGGCATTGAGAGCGGCGATCCCGGCGATCACCTCGATTGCAACGGAACACCCCTGCTCCCGGGCCATCTCAAAAACCAACCCGGCCATGGCGTAGATGCCCGGGTCCCCTCCGGAAACCAGGGCCACGACGCGGCCTTCCCCTGCCAGCTCCAGCGCCTTGCGGCAGCGGTCAACCTCCTTCATCATCTGGGAGGCAATCACCTCCTTGCCCGCAAGAAACTCGGGGATCAAATCAAGATAGGTCTGGTAGCCGACAATCACCTCGGCCGCGGCAAGGGC
>DASWIU010000104.1:0-4654 GCA_036397515.1 Desulfurivibrionaceae bacterium
CAAGAGGTTGTGCAGGTGATGGCGGTGCGGCTCCAGCCCCAGGGCGGGAAGAAATCGTTGGGCCGCTTCGTTTTCATCCAGATGGTCGAGGATTTTCTGGAAAAAGATCGCCTGCTCGACCACGGTGATATCGCCCCGGAGCAAGGTGTCTTCCAGATTGATGGCCAGGGCCTCCGCCGGCAGGGTTTCCGCCGGCAGAACCAGGCAGATGGCGGAGATGTTGTGCAGGGTCTGCTGGGCTGCCAACAACCGTCTGCGACCCGTGACGATCTCCAGCCTGCTCCCCCCCATTTCCCTGAGGATCGGGGGGTGGAGAATCCCGGCTCTGGCAACGGAGGCCAGCAGCTCCGTGCTGGGCTCCCGTGCTTCTTCCGGGGTCAGACTGTTGCTGAAATCCTGAAAATTGAGGTGCTGGAGATTGACGAGGCTTGAGCGGAAGGTGGGCGGCATTGGCGTTCTCATGGGCTGTTGAGGTCTGGGGTTGCTTGACTCTATGGGAAAAAAGGTCCGGCTTGTCAATGAAAAGTTAATCATTATTAATGAGCAATAATCTTAGCGGTCAGGGGAAGACGTCCATTCATCTGTTCATTTCTTTGCTTGCCCAAAGAAACGAACCAAAGAAAGGGCCCCCAGCCACTTGTCCCGCCGAAGGCGGGATGCCCTGTGCTCCTCGATGCTGCCGGGGCTTTGCAAACTCGCTGCGCTCAAACAGTGCAAATCCCCTTTTCGGCAGCCTCTCCGGTGCTCGGCTGCGTGACAATGGGATCTTAGCTGCCATGAGGCCAAGAGCCTGAGTTGAGATAGCTTGGTAAGAAGTACAGGGCTTTTTTCGGAATCAGCCGCGGGACGATTGAGGGAGGGTGACATGCTAGCAACCATCATTGTGGCCAGCACCATCTGCGGACGCATCGGCCCCGGTCTTACCGGCAGTCCGGTTGACCGCAGGCTTCTCGAAAATATGCGGGAGACAACCGATGCCAGCCTGTTGGGCGCGGAAACCCTGCGCTTGGGCGACCCGGAGATGCTGGGGCTGGAAGGGCGTTTCCTGCCCAACCGGATCAGGGCCCTGATCACCGAGTCCGGCGATATCCCGGTGGTCGGGAGAAAGATCTTTGCCCAAGGGGTGCCGCCGCTTGTCTTTACCGGCGAGGCGGCGGCTGCGGGATTGCGGCAGAAGCTGGGGGATCTCGCCGAGATCGTGATCCTGCCGGCCGCCCCCAACGGAGGGCTTTCCCTGGTCGCGGCCCTGGCCTATCTGGCGGAACTTGGCGCGGCCTCGCTGCTGATCGAGGGCGGCGGCCGCTTGAACTACGCCTGCCTGCGGCAAGGGGTGGTGGACGAGATTCTCCTCACCCTGACCCCGAAGATTTCCGGCGACCGGGGGGCAGCCTCCCTGTGCGGCGGCCCCGGTCCGCTGGGTGAGCCGTTTCTGCCGCTGAGCCTGGTTTCCTGCGAGGCGGCACCAACCGGGGAGGTTTTCTTGAAATACCGGGTCAATAAGGGGGAATGACCATGCAGCAGGAACTGGCGATTTTGTATTCCGGCGGAACCGATTCCCTGGCGCTCTATGCCCTGGCCAGCGCCGGCCATCATCCCGGTCTGGCCCGGCCGGTGGGCATCCATCTGCTCCATATGCTGAACGGCATGGGGCGATTTGTCGATTTCCCCAGAAACCGTTTCCTGACCGCGCAAAAGATCCTGCTGGCCAATGCCGCTGACCCTGAAAAAATTCCGGCGGCGGAGATGGTGGAGCTGGACATGGGCCGACTGTTCCAGGGGCTGTGGCTTGACCGCTATGAGGAAATGATGCCGCGCTACAACGGCAAGAATCTGGTCTGCGTGGCCTGCAAGCTCGGCATGCATGCCCGGGCCATCATCTATTGCCACGAGCATCTCGTCCCCCATTTCGTGGCCGGCTACACCAAGAAACAGGACCATTACCCCGAGCAGACCCCGGTCTTCATGGAAAAGATCAAGGAGCTGTCGGCCCGCTTCGGGATCAGCACCACCTTTCCGGTGTACGAGGATTTTGACGACCAGATGATCACCCGGCATGTGCTGGAGGATTTCGGCCTGCCCTCCACGGGCGGGGGCGAGAGGAAATGCCTCTTCTGCCAGACCCTGACCACGGCAACGGAGCAGGAGATCGGCCAATACCTTGACGACATGCTGCCCCTGGTCGGCGAGTATATCGAACACCGTTTGGCCGGGCGGGTCCGGGAGGCGGCGCTCTGTTTTCCTCCGGGCAACCGGAAGGCATAGCGTCCAGACGCTAACGGGCGCAAGGTGTTTTGCGCGCTTGCGACGGATTTTTGTATATTTTCCCTGCCATTTCGATTGGTTATTCTGTCTCCCGCCTGGTTTGTCAGAAAAAGATTGCTCCCCTTTGCCTCCACTGGCTGTCCTTGCCCTGCCTGGTTTGCCTTGATAACTCATCCCCTTGTCTGTTTCCTCCTGCGCTGGCACCTAACTTGCTAATCATCTCCCCAAGGTCAGCTGTGTGCTGGGCATGATTTTCTTGCCTTCGCTCTAGGATCAGGAAAAGGGGGAAGGGCAACCGTTCATTTTTTTCAAGGAGGAGAGGGGCTCTATGAAACGATACCGTGTATTCTCGGCGATGCTGGCGGTTTCCGCTGTGGTGGCGGGCGGAGCGGCTTTTGCCGGTGAGGCGCACAAGGCGATCACCGGTCCTTTTGCCACGCCCATGGAGGTGACCAAGAAATGTCTGGAATGCCATGCGGACGCGGCAACGGACATCATGAAAACCACCCACTGGACCTGGGCCAGCGAACAGGAGATCTCCGGCAAGAAGGGTAAGGTCATGCTGGGCAAGAAGAACGCCATCAACAATTTCTGCATCTCCCTGGACGCCAACTGGCCGCGCTGCACCAGCTGCCATATCAGTTACGGCTGGAAGGACGCCAAGTTCGATTTTACCGATAAAACCAAGGTGGATTGCCTGATTTGCCATGACGGCTCGGGAACCTATAAAAAGGCGCCGCCGGCCGCGGGCATGCCCTTTGGCTTCACCGGCAACCCGGAGTTGGATGCCAAGCCCGTTGATCTGGTGGCGGTGGCCCAGAGCGTGGGCAAGCCGACCAGGAAAAACTGCGTGGCCTGCCATGGTTTTGGCGGCGGCGGCAACAACGTCAAACACGGGGACATCGATTCCTCCATCGCCAATCCCACCAAGGCCATCGACGTGCATATGGGCTCCGACGGTCTGAACTTCCAGTGCACCGAGTGCCACACCACCCAGAAGCATAATATCAAGGGCAACTCCCTGGTGCTGAGCCCGAGCGGCACGAACCATATCGACTGCACCCAGTGCCATGATGCCAAGCCCCACAAGAATGCCAAGCTGAACACGCATGTTGCCACCGTGGCCTGCCAGACCTGCCATATCCCCACCTTTGCCAAGGGCATGCCCACCAAGGTGAATTGGGATTGGTCCACCGCCGGTCAGGATATCAAGGCGGAGGAGCAGGTGTTCGGCACGGAGAAGCGCGAGGGGTATGCAAAGATAAAGGGCCACTTTACCTGGGCCAAAGACGTGGTGCCTACCTACAAGTGGTACAACGGCAAGGCCACCGTTTATCTGCGCGGCGAGAAGATCGATCCGGCCAAGGTCACCGAGTTGAACGCGCCGGTGGGCAGCATCAAGGACAAGACCGCCAAGATCTATCCCTTCAAGGTGCACACCGGCAAGCAGATCTATGACAAGGAAAACAAGTACTTCCTGACCCCCAAGGTCTGGCCGACCAACAAGGAGGACAAGGACGCCTACTGGAAGAACTTTGACTGGGACAAGGCAGCCAAGGCCGGCAGCGAGGCCTCCGGCTTGCCATACAGCGGCAGCTACGCCTTCGCTCCCACCATCATGTACTGGCGGATCAACCATATGGTTGCCCCAGCCAGCCAGGCGTTGAAGTGCAACGACTGCCACGCGGCAACTGGCCGTCTTGACTGGAAGGCCTTGGGCTACAAGGGCGATCCCATGAAAACCAAAGGCGCTGCCAGGATGAAGAAGTAAGATTCCTGGCCTTCGCACCATCCCCTAAGCCCCCTTCCTTCTCCCAAGGAAGGGGGCTTTTTTTTGGTGCTGTGGTTATTTCCCATTGGCCCGCAGCCGAGCACCGGAGAGGCTGCCGAAAAAGGGCTTTGCACTGTTTGAGGCGCAGCCGAGTTTGCAAAGCCCCGGCAGCATCGAGGAGTACCCCATGCGGGGCATAAACTCCGGGTATCCCGCCTTCGGCGGGACAAGGGACACAGGGGGCCCTTTCTTTGGTTCGTTTCTTTGGGCAAGCAAAGAAATGAACATACTGAGACAAGCAATGAGACGCTTTTAGGACGCTCGGGAAATCCGAGGAGGAAAGGCTGTTAATGCTTATGGTAAGGGGTTCCGGCGGCGACGCGCCAGAAAAATATATCCGTAGATGATCAGGTTCACCCCGACCAAGCCCAGGCCAAGCAGGTAGCGCAGCTCAATAGTCAGGTTCTCGGGATAGAGAAACCTGGCCACGTAATGCTCGATGAATCCTCCCGCATACCCCTCCTCGCCGCCTCGTTCCCGCAGAAAGTTCTCCAGCGGCGTCAGCGGACAGATCCAGTCCGCCAATTCGATCACCACCCCCCAGAGCACGGCACCAAGATG
>DASWIU010000105.1:0-26920 GCA_036397515.1 Desulfurivibrionaceae bacterium
GGACATCGGCCAAGCCGGCCATATTAACTTCGGCGTTGATGGTTTTGGCAGCCACGATCAATTCACCGAGCAGACCGGAGAGATCGCCGGTGGCCTGGGGATGCAGGCGTTGGCTGTCCATGATATGCCGGCTTACGGTAATTCCAAACGGTTTGGTCATTTTATTCCCCATGGAGGCTCAAAAAAAGTTTAGCGCGGCGCTTTAGGCTGGCAAGGCGGATGTCCTGCGGAATAGTACGGAAGAAAACCGTTTGGGTCAAACAAAAAGAGCCTGCCCTGGGGCAGACTCTTTTGGCCTCGCCATAACAACCCCGGGATCAGGCAAACATCCGGCCGATCTTCGCCTTGAAATCATCCTTGGAAAAGGGCTTGGTGATAAAATCCGTCACCCCGGCCTGCCGGGCCAATTCCGACTGGGTCCTCTCCGATTCGGTGGTCGCCATCAGCACCGGAATCTTTGCCCATTCCGGCTTTTTTCTGATCTCGCGGGTCAGTTCGAGGCCGTCCATGTTCGGCATGTTCATGTCGGTGATAATGAGGTCGAATTCGCTGTCCATCTGGAGATAATCAAAGGCCTTTTTCCCATCCTCCACCGTGATCAGCTCCATGCCGAGATCCGCGGCAACGCCCTTGTAGAAGAAGAGCATGGCCTTGGAGTCATCCGCGGCAAGAATACGTTTTTCCTTGGCCCCAACCTCGCCTAAGCTCAACTGCTGGATATCCTTGGCGGCTTGCTCCCCGCCAATCCTGGCAAGTTCCGCCCGAAAGGCGCCAATGGCCTCATGATCCCCGGAGTTCCGCACCGCGGCCAGCAAGGAGCCCCGTTGCCCGCCCTCGGTATACAGGGCGGCAAAAACCTTCCGGGCGTGGGAGGTGATGATGGCCGAAAGTACCCGGCCACTCTGGGCATCGCCCCTGGCAATGGTCTCGTTCAGCACCTTGACGACCCCGGGATTGCACTGGTGATCAAGAGCCGTCACCACGGCAATGAGGACGAGATCATCCCCTTCGGCCAGGCCGTCGGTCAAGCCGATTACGCTGCGCATGGAGCTGATTCGCCCCAACCCCTCATAGATGGCAAATTTCAGGTTGGCGTCCGCACCCTTTTCCAGATGGGCCACCAGGATGTCGGCGCCCCGCTTTTTCCCGGTCATGCCGATGACGTTGGCCGCCATGATTTTTTCATCCTTGTCGCCGGTCTCAAGACATCTTTCCAAGGCGGGCAGGATATCCTCCCCCATGCCGGCAAGGGTCGAGATAACAACCCTGCGAAACGAGGGATTGGCATGATGGATAAAACCGATGAGAAAATCCGCCGTGGTCTCGTCGGGAAAATTGGCAATGTTTTCCACGGCCAGGGCGGTGCGCAAATCGCACCCGGCATCCACATTGTGCACCTCCCGACTTTCGGAAACCATGGCCATCAAGGCATCGCGAACCTTGAGGTCGTGGATTCCGGCCAAGCCGCGCATGGCCCAGGCCACCACGGAATAATCGTCATGCTTGAGATAGGGCAGCAGAATCTCGGTGAGATCCGCATCCTTATAGCTGCCCAGAGCCCGGATAACCTCGGAGACAAGTTCATTGCCGGAAGCGGTCGCAAGCAGCTTGACCAACGCCGCCTTGAGCGCGGGAGAACCGCCGTCGGCAGCGCGCCGGATACACATGAGGCGAACCGCCTCTGACTCATGCCCCAAGCCGGCGATGATCTCCTGCTCCCGCCCGGCCAGCAAATCAAAAAGGGTGTGATAAACCATTTCATCAACCGCCTGATCCCCCAGCGGATTGGCATACAGATTCCACAAAGCCGGGATGGCTTCCACCAACCTGGATTCCTTGATCTCATCCAGGCAGATGATCTGTTCGATCATGTCTTTTTGCGCAAAATCCTTTAAGAGATCCATGATTCTCCTTCTCGCACGTTATCCTTGTCGCTTGGCCGGATCTTGCCGGACCCAAGCCAATGTCCAATTCGCTAGTATGTATACTATTACACAGGTTCCCATTTTAGAATCTTTTTTTAGAAGAGGCTGCAGAATAACCACCGCTGTTTCCCGGCTGTTCCGGTAACCAGTCCTTGCGGCTTATTCCGCTGTTTTGCGCCAACGGCTTTACTTGCCGGCAATCGCGAAGGCAATCCGCTCCAGGGGCAGAATCTTCTCCACCCCGCCCAAGGCGATGGCCTCCTTGGGCATGCCGAAAACCACGCAGGACGCCTCGTCCTGGGCGATGGTATAGGCTCCGGCCTGCCGCATCTCGGCCATCCCCCGCGCCCCGTCATCGCCCATGCCGGTCATGATGATGCCGATGGCGTTTTTTCCGGCATAGCGGGCAGTGGAGCGGAAAAGCACATCCACCGAAGGGCGGTGCCGACAGACCAGGGGGCCGTCCTTGATCTCCACGAAATAGCGGGCGCCGCTGCGTTTCAGCATCATGTGCCGGTTGCCGGGGGCGATGAGGGCCTGGCCGCGCAGCACGGTATCGCCATCCTGCGCTTCTTTTACCCGGATGCGGCAGAGGCCGTTCAACCGCTCGGCAAAGGCGCGGGTGAAGCCCTCGGGCATGTGCTGGACAATGACGATACCGGAACAATCCCCGGGCAGGGCCTCAAGAAATATCCGCAGGGCCTCGGTGCCGCCGGTGGAGGCGCCCACCGCCACCACCTGTTCCGTGGTCTGGACCATGGCGGTGGATGAAGGAGGGGGCAGCATGACATCGGCGGTGAGTTTTTTCTCCACATGGTGGGGCTTGGCGGCGATGCGCTTGACCATGACCCTGGCCGCGGCCTTGACCGAGTCGCAGATCCGGATCCGCGACTCCTCGATGAACTGTTTCGTGCCGAGCTTGGGCTTTTGAATGATGTCGATGGCCCCGTACTCCAAGGCCTTGAGCGTGGTTTCCGCTCCCTTTTCCGTAAGGGTCGAACACATGACCACCGGGATGGGATGCTGGCTCATGAGCTTGTGGAGAAAGGTGATCCCGTCCATGCGCGGCATCTCCACATCAAGGACGATAACGTCCGGCACCTCTTTGGCAATGAAGTCGGCAGCCACGTAGGGGTCCCGGGCCGCGCCCATCACCTCGATCTGCGGGTCCGATTCCAGCGTATCGGTCAAGGCCTGCCGCACCACGGCGGAGTCATCGACGATCAGCACCCTGATTTTTTTATAAGGCATTGATTTTCATCCTGGGACAGAAGAGCGGGGAATACGCCGCAACAAGACTTCGCCGGTATGGGAATAGAAAAACAATTTGCAGCCATGCACGCCGCCCACTTTTTCCACGGCCACGGAAACATTGTACCGCGCCAGGGCCTCCCGTGCCGCCTTGATATTCATCGCGCCGATGCTCCGGGCATCGGCGGCCGGGCCGAAACGCACATCCAGCACATCGGCCCCGCCGAAGATCTTGGCCACCAGTCCGGCATTGGGGCAGAGCAGGTTACCGTTGGTCAGAATCTCAACCATGTAGCGCACCGAAGTCTCCACGAAACGGAAGCTGTCTTCCACACTCAGATCCGGGCGGGTCGGCATCACGCCATGGCACATGGCCCCGGTCTTTTGCTTGGGGCAAAACAGACAGACCGAAACACAGGAGCCGAGAATGGTGGCGATCAGGGTGGGCTCCTGGGCGACAAACAGCTCGCCCGGATGCAGATTCACCACCGGGAGATCCGTATCCAGGATGTCCTTCATTTGCGGCATCGATACACCGCCGCCGCAACCCGCTCCATCCGGTCGCCTATGGCTTCCAGGGTTTCCGAATGTCCGGTGAACAGATAGCCCTTGGGAGAAAACTGGCGATAAAACTTTTCAAACAGCGCGCACTGGGTTTTCCGGTCGAAATAGATAATGACGTTGCGGCAAAAGATAAGATCCATCTGCTGTTCAATGCCGAAATCCCGATCCATGAAGTTGAGCCGCTTGAAAATCACCTTGCGCCGAAGCTCCGGCACAACCCGGTGAAATCCCTGGGAACCGCCCTTCCCCTTCATCAGATATTTATTGCGCAACGCCGGGGGAACCGGGGCCACCACTTCATCGGTGTAGATCGCCTCTTCCGCCCTGGCAAGCACCTCGGTGCAAATATCCGTGGCGAGAATGGAATAGTCCAGCCCCGGATAGCGGGAAAAAAAATCATCGAGCACCATGGCCAGGGTGTACGGCTCTTCGCCGCTGGAGCAGCCCGCGCTCCAGACCCGAAGTGTTTTGTGGGACGAATGGGTCATCCGCTGTGCATAATCGGGGAGAACCAGGCTGGTCATCACATCAAAATGCTTTGCCTCCCGGAAAAAATCGGTCTTGTTGGTGCTGACCACGTCGATCATGTGGTTCAGCTCGGCGGCCTGACCGTCGGGGCTCAAGACGTAATCCAGATAGGCGGAAAAAGAATCCAGGCGCAGCTGCCGCAGCCGCTTCTGCAGCCGGGCGGAAAGCATGGTCTTCTTGATGGGCGGCAGCTTGATGCCGCAGGCCTCGTAGATGAAGGCGCTGAAGCGGTTGAAATCCCGATCGGACAAGGTCGGCGAATGCACGGACCAATCCCTCGCTGTTCCCTGATTTTCGGAAAAAGTCATGCGTTCCCCAGATACTCGGCTTATGGCTCTTACGCTTCCAGCCCGGCCGCTTCTTCCGGTGCAGACTCACCCAAGTGGCTCGCAACGGCGCTGTCGATTTCCCGCAGGGTCGCTTCGCCCTCGCTGGCCAGCACCTTGTCGATATCGAGGATGATCAGAAATTTCTCCTCGCTCTGCCGCCCCATGCCCTTGATGAACTCGGTGTTGAGGTTGGTGCCCATTTTGGGGACAGCTTCGATGTCCTCCGGGTTCAGGTCGAGAACCATCTGCACGGAATCGGTCAGCACCCCCATCTCCACCAGATTGGCGTCCACCTCCAGCTCCACGATCATGATGCAGGTGTTCTTGGTGTACTCGATGCTCCCCATTCCCAGCCGCTGGCCAAGGTCCATGACCGGCACCACATTGCCGCGCAGGTTGATGACCCCGCTCAGATACTCCGGCATTCGGGGAATCCTGGTCATGGTGGTGACGTCAAGCACCTCCCGGACCTTGGAAATCTCGATGGCAAAGCCCTCCTCCCGAAGCATGAAGGTGAGATATTGCGTGGCCTGCGACTGAACCGTTTCATTTTTTACGCTCATGATTTTTCTCCCGCGTGTTTTATTCAGTACAAGGCATAAGGCTGAAGGCTCAAGGTGCAAGGTGCAAAAAAATCAGTCCTTTTCCCTTTCACCTTTCACCTTGTTCCTTTTTTTCAGTTGACCAGGGCGTCATGCTCTTCCTGACGGGCGCATTTCATCACATTGGCCACATCGAGAATCAGGGCGACATGCCCGTTGCCCAGGATGGTCGAACCGGAAAGGCCCGTGGCGTTCCGATACACCCAACCCAGTGATTTCAAAACCGTCTGGTGCTCGCCCACCACATCGTCCAACACCAGGCCGAAACGTTCGCCATGAATCCTGCTGATCACCATCTGTTCCAGCGCGGGCCTTTCGCCGGGAATGGCAAAAAAATCCCGCAAGCGCACATAGGGCACGAGCTGCTCCCGCACCGGCAGCATCCGCCGCTCATGGAACCGGGCAATGTCCTCCCTGGTCAGCTCCACGCACTCCTCTACCTGGGAAAGAGGCAAAACAAAATGGGTGTCCGCGACCTTTACCAGCAGGCCGTTGATAATGGCCAGGGTCAGGGGCAGCATGATGGTGATGGTGGTGCCCTGCCCCTTGACGCTGTCGGTCACGGACACCGAACCCTTGAGGGCGTCCACCGTGCTTTTCACCACGTCCATGCCCACCCCGCGCCCGGAAACGCTGGTAACGGTCTTGGCCGTGGAAAGCCCCGGCGCGAAAATGGTATTCCAGATATCCTGTTCGCTCAGCTCCATGTCCGCGCGGAACAGCCCTCTTTCCACGCCCTTTTGCCGGATTCTCTCGGCGTCGAGCCCCTTGCCGTCATCGGTGACGGTAATAACGACATTGGCCCCGGAATGCTGGGCAGCCAAGGAAATCGTGCCTTGGCGCGGCTTGCCGGCCTGCTCCCGCTCCTCCGGCGACTCGATGCCATGGTCGATGCAGTTGCGGATAAGATGGACCATGGGGTCGCCCAGCTGGTCGATGACGTTCTTGTCCAGCTCGGTCTCGGCGCCCTCGGTGACCATGACCACCTCCTTGCCCAACTCGGCGGAAAGATCCCGCACCAGCCGCTTGAATTTGGCAAAGGTGGTGCCGATGGGCAGCATCCTGATGTTGAGCACGCAGTCCCGCAGTTCGGCGGTGAGACGCTCCACCTCCTCCACCGGCTCGACAAGATCCGAATCCTTGTGCTGGCCGGCGACCTGGGTCAGCCGAGCCTGGGTGACAACCAGTTCGCCCACCAGATTGATGAGCTGATCCAGCTTTTCCGAGGCCACCCGGATGCTCTCCGCGCCCTTGGCGACAACACCCTTGCCCTTGCTCTCCTTGACCATTTTCTGTTCGGCCAGGGCGGCGTTGATGCTGGTTCTTGAAACAAGCTGCTCCTCGATGAGCAGTTCCCCCAGCGGCTTCTGCCGCTCAAGAACCTTGCCGAGGGCATCGGCGGAGATTTCCCCTTTTTCCACCAGGATCTCGCCCAATCGCCGGTGCTCCTCGAAATCATTTTCGCCCTCAACGGCCAGGATCTTCACCTTCACCTCACAGCTCGATTCGGCAAAGACCAGCACATCCTCGACCCCGTTGATCCCCTTGTCCGTGGTGAGCAGTATTTCCCACCGCTCCCCCAAGCCCGCTTCCTCGAATTTCCCCTCTTCGTGGAGAAACACCGTGCACTCGCCAAGCTTTTTCAGCTCATCCAGCAGCTGCTCCACCGTGTTGCCGCCGACAAAGAACTCCGGAGTCGGCCTGATATGGATCCGATAATGGGCTCTTTTGCCCACGGTGGGATCCTTCTCCTCCTCTTCCCCCATCTCCAGGACCGAAGGTGCCGATGCAACCTGCTCCTTGTCCGGCCCACTGCCGCCGACCAGGGCCTGCAGCGAGACGATGATCCGCTGGCCCTCCGCGGAATCAACCTCGCCTCCGCCGGTGGCGGCATCGAGCAGGGCGCGGATATGATCCCGGGAGGCCAGGGTCAGATCGATCAACTCCGTGCTCACCGGCACCGTCCCGTCCCGCACCTTGTCCAGGGCCGTTTCCACATGATGGGTGAAGCCGGCGATATCATCGAAGCCGAACATCGCGCCGGAGCCCTTGATCGTGTGCATGGCCCTGAAGACCCGGCTCACGATCTTAAGGTCGGTCGGGTCCTTCTCCAGTTCCAGCAAAGAGGTTTCCAACTCCTCAAGAAGTTCTCCCGCCTCCTCGCGAAAGACCTCCGCATATTCCGAATCCGCCATGGCTCACCTTTCCTGTTCAGCTGTATCTTGCAATATCGCGTTAATAGCGTTCAAAGTCTTCCTGGTCATTCAGGGAAATATTCGCCCCGCTTTCCCGGGCCGGAGCGGCCTTTTTTCCCCGGCCGCCCGCTCCCTTTCCAGGGGGCAGCGCCAGAGAGCTGCCGCCGGTCTTGTAGTAGCCGGAATCCGCCCTGCTCGCCGGACGCCTTTTTCCTCCGGCATCATCGAACTTGAAAAAAGAGATGGTATCCTGGAGCCGGGCGGCCTGGGCGGTGAGTTCCTCGCTGGTGGAGGCCATTTCCTCGGCCGCCGCGCTGTTGGCTTGAATAACCTGATCAAACTGCTCGATGGCCTTGGCGTTTTCCTCAATCCCCCTGGCCTGCTCATTGCTGGCGGCATCGATCTCCTGCACCAGCTCGGCGGTTTTCTGGATCTGGGGCACGATCTCGTTGATCAGCCTGCCGGCATTGGTCGCCGTGGCCACACTGGCCGAAGCAACCCCCTTGATCTCCTGGGCCGACATCTGGCTGCGCTCGGCCAGCTTGCGCACCTCGGAGGCGACCACGGCAAAGCCCTTGCCGTGCTCTCCGGCCCTGGCCGCTTCGATGGCGGCATTCAAGGCCAGCAGGTTGGTCTGCCGGGCAATCTCTTCAATCACCTCGATCTTTTCGGCGATATGCTGCATGGCGGCCACGGTTTCCGTCATGGCCCTGCCGCCTTCCACCGCGTCTTTGGAAGCCTTGCCGGCAATGGCCGTGGTCTGCCGGGCATTATCCGCGCTCTGAGCCACGGTGCTGGCCAGCTCTTCCATGGCGCTGGAAATCTCCTCCACCGAAGCGGCCTGTTCACTGGCGCCCTGGGAGACCTCCTGGGAGCTACTGCTCAGCTCATGGCTGCCCGCGGCCACCTGATCCGCGGCCATGCGCACATCCTGGATGATTTCCCGGAGCTTTTGCACCATGGCATCCAAGGCCTCGGCCAGCTGACCGATCTCGTCCTCCTTGTTGGACTCCATCTTGGGGTGGGCCAGATCGCCCTCGGCGATCCGCTGGGCAATGCCGACCATCTTGCCGAGGGCGGAGCCGATCCTGCCGGAAAATACCCAGGCCAGGACAAGGGTGAAAAGAATGACGGCAAGAAAGAGAATCCCGCCAACGATATTGTTCAGTTGTATCGCATCCATGGCGCCCTGAATGGCGGCGGCGGATTCGGTCTCCATCTCCCCCTCGAGCTCGCCGATGCGTTTGTGGATTTCCGCGGCGTAACCATCCACCTCCGCCATGGACTTATTGCCGAACTCCGGGCCGCCCTTGATATACTGGCCGGCCATCCAGACGCTTTTCTCATAAAATTTTCCAAAGGCCTGGTCCACCTCTTCCAACTGTTTTTTATCATCGGGATGGAGCCCGATCAGCGCCTGAAGATGCTTATGGAAAAGATCGGCCGACTGTTCGGCCTTTTTGAAGCCGTCATTCAATCCGTCAAGCCCGCGGGTGGCGGAGATGTCGGCAAGCCACCCCGCCACCTCCGAAACGTCATGTTTAAGGGACATGGCCAGCTCGTTGCCGGCATAGCCTACATCCCGGGCATAGGTCACGGAGCGGACCACGCTGGTCTGTAGATAAAGAGTAAGGGCGAACTGGAGCAGCAGAGCCACGCAGACCCCGCCGAAGGCGAACAGCATCTTGTTCCTGATATTCTTTTTCATTCTCTCTCCCTCGGATGTAAAACTTCACTCTGCCGTCCGATGATCAATAGCGCTGAAAGTCACCGTCCTCCCCCTCCTGCAAGGCAAGACGAATTCCTTCCGCCTTCGCCTTCCGCCCTTGCGCACTCTCGGCCCGACCCGGCGGCAACCGCCGGCCGGCGATCTTGCCGGAAAATCCAGCGGCGGGCTCGCCGCCGGCGCGCTCTGCCTCGTCGGCGCCAACCCGGAAAAAGGTCATAATCTCCAGCAGATGGCTGGCCTGGGCAGTCAATTCCTCGCTGGTGGCGGACATCTGCTCCGCCACCGAACTGTTGGACTGCACCACCTGGTCAAACTGCTCTATGGCCCTGGCATTTTCGGCAATACCCTTGGCCTGCTCCGTGCTTGCCGCATCGATCTCCTGAACAAGGTCGGCGGTCTTCTTTATCTGGGGCACCATCGCCTCGATAAGCGCTCCGGCGCTGGCGGCGGTATCAACGCTGGACACCGCCACCTCTCGGATATCCTGGGCCGAAACCTTGCTGCGCTCGGCGAGTTTGCGCACCTCGGAAGCGACCACGGCAAAACCCTTGCCGTGCTCCCCGGCCCGGGCCGCCTCAATGGCGGCATTCAAGGCCAACATGTTGGTCTGGCGGGCGATTTCCTCGATAACCTCAATCTTCTCGGCGATATGCTTCATGGCCAGCACGGTCTTCCGCATGGCCTTGCCGCCTTCCTCGGCATCGGCGGCGGCCTTGGTGGCGATGGTGGTGGTCTGCCGGGCGCTGTCCGCGCTCTGGGCCACGGTGCTGGTGAGTTCCTCCATGGCGCTGGAGATCTCCTCGATAACCGCGGCCTGCTGGCTGGCGCCCTGGGAAACCTCCTGGGAACTGCTGCTCAGTTGCTGACTTCCGCAAGCAACCTGGTCCGCGGCCTGGCGAACGTCACGGATGATGCTCTTGATCTTTTCCACCATGGCGGAGAGAGAGATTCCAAAGCTGTCGCGGTCGGAAAGCAGCCGCACGCTGACATCAAGATCCCCGGCCGCAATCTTCTTGGCCATCTCGGCCGTGGCCCGGAGATTTTCGACCATGCCGCGCATGGCCTCGAGCATCTGCCCGATTTCATCCCCGCTGCTGCTGGTGATTTCCACGTCCAGATCACCCTGGGCCACCAACCGCACCTTGGCCACCGCCTGAGTCAGAGGTTTGACCATATGGCGGATGGTGCAATAGACAATGACACCGATGAGCAGAACCACCACCACGGCGAAGCCGACGATGCTCAAGGCAATCCGCAGCAGCGCCCCCTTTTGCGCCTGTTGAGCGGCAGCGATCACCTGATTGCCATGGGCCAGGGTTTTTTCGATATTTTTTTCCACCGCGGCGAAATTCAAGCCGATAACCACGGACCCGATCTTCTGCTCCCCGCCCATAATCTCCTTGTCCAGGACATTCCGGGCCGGAAAGGCCTCGGGCCTGACGCTGGAGGTGGTGACGACCTTGCCGTCCTTGTCGTGAAACACGACAAAGGCGATATCCGGGTCATTGGCCGCGCTCTCGACGATCTTCTCCAAAAAAGCATATTCATAGTTGAGGAGAAGATCCTGGCCAACCTTGGCCAGCATCTCGGCAAAGGATTTCCCCTTCAAAACAAGATCCTGCCGCAGCAGCTCTTCTTCGTTTTTCTGCTGCTCCCGCATGGTGCTGACAAAGGCATCCCCCTGCTCGATCAGGGCGCTGCGCACCGCGGAATTGATCGCCACCGTCATGCCGAGCATGAGCAGCAGTACCGCGGCCACAATGGCCAAATTCAATTTTGCCGCAATTCCCATGTGCCTAAATCGTTCTTTCAGCATCCTGCGCTCCTTGTCCACCAAGCATTCCCAGATGAGACTCCGTAAAACTACTCACACAAAATATGTTATACGCATGGGAAACAACCCACGTCAAAGAATAAAAACCAAAAATAGCCGGTTATCTTAAATCAGCAAAACCTTGCTGCATCACGAAAAACGCCCTCGGGCCGAGGGCGTTTTTCGTGATGCAGGGGAAGCGTCCGGAATCAATACCGTTCAAAATCCTCTTCCGGGGTCGTTTGCAGGGCAAGCTTCACGCCCTTGCTCTTGGCGAAGATTGGTTTTTTCCCTGCCCGAGGGGGGGAAATCGGCAGGGAGAGAATCCGACCCTGGGGACGAACAACGCCTGCTGTTTCCACCAGGAAGAAACCGATGGTTTCCTGCATCTGGGCCGCCTGGGCGGTCAGCTCCTCGCTGGTGGAAGCCATTTCCTCGGCCGCCGCGCTGTTCGATTGGATCACCTGGTCAAACTGCTGAATGGCCCTGGCGTTTTCATCGATGCCGCGGGCCTGCTCGTTGGATGCCGCATCGATCTCATGGACCAGCTCGGCGGTTTTCTGGATCTGGGGCACAATCTCCTCGATGAGCTTGCCGGCATTGGCCGCGGTCTTCACGCTGGCCGAAGCGACCCCCTTGATCTCCTGGGCGGAAAGCTGGCTGCGCTCCGCCAGTTTTCTTACCTCCGCGGCCACCACGGCAAAACCCTTGCCGTGCGCCCCGGCCCTGGCCGCCTCGATGGCGGCGTTCAAGGCCAGCAGGTTGGTCTGCCGGGATATCTCCTCGATCAGCTCGATCTTTTCCGCGATATGCTGCATGGCCGCAACGGTTTCGCCCACCGCCTTGCCGCCGGCCACGGCCTCGGCCGCGGTCTTGTTGGCGATGGCCGCGGTCTGCCGAGCATGGTCGGCGGTCTGGGCCACGGTGCTGGCCAGCTCTTCCATGGATGAGGAAATTTGCTCCACCGAGGCGGCCTGTTCGCTGGCCCCCTGCGAGACCTGCTCCGAACTGCTGCTCAACTCCTGGCTGCCCGCCGTGACCTGCTCGGCGGCGAGCCGCACATCGCCGATCACCTGGCGCAGTTTCGCGATCATGGCGGAGAGAGACTTGCCCAGGCTGTCCTTGTCGGAAAGCAGCTCCACCTTCACCCGCAGGTCGCCGGCGGCGATCTGCTCGGCATGGGCCGCGGTCTTTTTAAGATTCTCCACCATGCCGGCCAGGGCTTTTCCCAGCACATCCTTGTCGGAGAGAATCTTTACCTGCACTTCCAGGTCGCCAAGGGCGATCTGCTGGGCCAGCCCGGCTGTTTCCTGGAGCTTGCCGACCATGGCGGCCAGCGATTTCCCCAGCACATCCTGGTCGGAAAGGACATTGACCCGCACATCCAGGTCGCCTAAGGCGATCTGTTCCGCCAGCCTGGCTGTCTCCTTGAGATTGCCGACCATGACATTCATGGAGGCGAACATCGACCCCACTTCATCCTGCCGATCGTTCGCTATGGCAACATCGACGTCCCCAAGCGCCAGTCGATTATTCGCCGCCACCACCGAATCGATGGGCCGGACAATGGATTTTGCCGAAAACAGGGAAACCGTCACCCCGAGAACCACGGCCAGAAGGCCGATGATCACGATGGCGATTCGGGTTATCTTGGCGTTGTGGATCATCTGCTTCTCGGAAAGAATATTCTCCTTGGCCAGCCCGCTCACCTTGTTCAGCAGGGTCTGGACCTTGGCCAGGTTGGCTTGGGTCTCGGTGCTGTAGACGTGCTCCGCCTGTTGCCGCCCGTCCTGATGCTCTTTTTTATTAAAAACCTCTTTGATTGTCGCCGCCGATTCATGGAGTTTCTGGTGGGGGTCGGCAATTTCCGCCAGGGGCTCGCGCAGCAGCGGCAACATGGCTTCGGCCTTCTTCCTGCCCTCGCCGTAATACCATTTGCCGAAGCCGCATTTGGTATGATCCAGCTCCACCTCCAGTTCGGTAACGCTGCCATCGTACACATAGGCGGACACCTGCTTTGCCCAGTTCAGATGATCAACCTCCCGCTGCAGCAACTCCCCACGCAACGCGTTCCCGTTGGCCACCTCGATCCCGTCCCGCACCACAGTGCCCAGGCCCCAAAAGGCCCAGGCCCCAACGACGATTAACAAGAAAAGAATACTGCCGGAACCGACCATCATCTTCTTGCCGATCTTCAAATCGTTCCACCGCATGTCTCCACCTCTTGACGTATCGATTCAGCTCAGGAAAAGTTCCACGTACAAAAAATGATAGGCAGAAAACCGGGACATTCGCAAGATTAAAAAAAAGAGAAAAACGAGTTATCCGGACCGGAACAGCCATGCCGAATCGCGGGATCTTCCTCGATTTTCTTGAGGTTAATCGCGATACACAGCCGGTGCCAAAAGAAATGCCCTCGGGCTCGGGGGCATTTCTTTTGAACGCAGGGAAAACAACACAGAAGGTCAATACCGCTCGAAATCACCATCACCGGCACCCGGCAGGGAGAGCTTCACCCCTTTGCTCTTGGCGGTGGCTGATTTTTTTCCTGCCGGACGAGATGGGGCAGGCAGAGGCAGGGGCCGTCCCCCTTGGGGCCGGAAGCGAGCTTCCGTCTCCACCTTGAAAAAGGCGATGGTTTCCTGCAGGTGGGCGGCCTGGGCGGTCAGCTCCTCGCTGGTGGAGGCCATCTCCTCGGCGGCCGCGCTGTTGGCCTGGATCACTTGGTCAAACTGCTGGATGGCCCGGGCATTCTCATCGATGCCCCTGGCCTGTTCGTTGGAAGCCGCGTCGATCTCATGGACCAGCTCGGCGGTTTTCTGGATCTGCGGCACAATCTCGTTGATGAGCTTGCCCGCGTTGGAAGCGGTTTCCACACTGGCCGAAGCAACCCCCTTGATCTCCTGGGCCGACACCTGGCTGCGTTCGGCGAGCTTGCGCACCTCGGCGGCCACCACGGCGAAGCCCTTGCCGTGTTCCCCGGCCCTGGCCGCTTCGATGGCGGCATTCAAGGCCAGCAGGTTGGTCTGCCGGGCAATCTCCTCGATGAGTTCGATCTTCTTGGCAATGAGCTGCATGGCGGCCACGGTTTCCCCAACCGCCTTGCCGCCGTCCACCGCATCGGCCGCGGCCTTGGTGGAGATAGCCGCGGTCTGCCGGGCATGGTCGGCGGTCTGGGCCACGGTACTGGCCAGCTCCTCCATGGACGAGGAAATCTCCTCCACCGCGGCGGCCTGTTCGCTGGCCCCCTGGGAGACCTGCTGGGAGCTGCTGCTCAGTTCCTGGCTGCCGGAGGTAACCTGCTCGGCGGCAAGCCCTACATCGCCGATGACCTGACGCAGTTTCACGGTCATGGCGGAGAGGGACTTGCCCAACACGTCCTTGTCGGACGCAATCTTCACCTGCACTTCCAGATCGCCCTCAGCGATCTGCTCGGCCAACCTGGCTGTTTCCTGAAGCTTGCCGACCATGGCTTCCAACGATTTCCCCAGAACATCCTGATCGGAAAGGATATTGACCTGCACATCCACGTCGCCAAGGGCGATCTGTTGCGCCAGCTTAACTGTTTCCTTGAGGTTGCCGACCATGACACCCATGGAGGCCAGCATCAACCCCACTTCGTCCTGCCGGTTGCCCTCAATCGCAACATTCACATCCCCAAGCGCCAGTCGATTGTTCACCGCCACCACCGAATCAATGGGCCCGGAAATGGATTTCCCCGTGAACCGGGAAATCGCCACCCCAAGGATTATGGCCACAAGACCGATGATCACGATGGCGATCCTGGTTGTCTTGGCGCTTTGGATCATCTGGGCATCGGAAAGAATATTGTCCTTGGCCAGTCCTGTCGCTTTGCCCAGAAGAGCCTGCACCTTGGTCAGATTGTCCTGGGTATCGGTATTATAAATGGTCTCCGCCTGTTGCCGTCCGAGCTGGTTATCCTTTTTTTGAAAGACCTGCCTGATTTTCGCCGCCGATTCATGGAGTTTCTGATGGGGCTCGGCAATTTCAGCCAGAGGCTCACGGAGAAGCGGCAACAGAGCTTCCGCCTCCTTCCGGCCCTCACCGTAATACCATTTACCGAATCCGCACTTGGTATGATCGAGCTCCACCCCCAACTCGGTGATTTTGTCGTCGTACACATAGGCGGACACCTTCTTTGCCCAGTTCAGGTGGTCAACCTCCCGTTGCAGCAACTCCCCGCGCAACGCGGTCCCGTTTGCCACCTCGATCCCGTCATGCACTACGCTGCCCAGACCCCAGAAGGCCCAGACACCAACGACGATCAGCAGAAGAATAATACTGCCGGAGCCGATCATTATCTTCTTGCCGATCTTCAAATCGTTCCACCGCATGCCAAAACCTCCCAACGTATTAATTCGCAAAAAAATCCCCGCGAAGAGCAAGCAAAAACCAATGAACCAGGAACATCTCCGTCTCTCGGCGGAATGATGCTCCGAATAGGTGCAAACACCTATATGTCCATATATGAAAATTCAGCAAGTAATGTCAAACACAAAGAATGCGGCATAATCCTGAACAGACTACACCGACAGCTAGGAATACCTGGCGGCAAGGGCAAGACAGCGTTGGCCTTCTTCGCGGCGGCCATGCTTGAGACAGCCGTTGCCGTAGAGCATGGCCTTACGGACCAATTCCTCGCGGGCAAGACGGGATTGAATGGAGGAGAGAGGAGAAGAGGAGAGAAGCTTTTCCAGAGCCCGGATGCGCAAGCAATCCATGCCGGTTTGAAATCGGGCGGAAACCTGATCCGGCCTGCCGCCGTGCTTGGCGGTCAGCGGCGTGTCGAGCAGGAGAAAGGGATGCGCGACACTGGCCCGAAGCCAGAATTCGTAATCCTCGCAGCAGGGAAAGCTCTCGTCGAACAGGCCGACCCGCTCGAACAACTCTTGCCGGACCATGACCGTGGACATGCCCACCAGGCAAAGGGCGAGGCTGCGGACAAAGATATCGCCGCCCGCCTTGGCGTGGTGCTTCTTCTGGTTAAGATGGAGGCCGTTGCGAAACCAGGTCTCCTGGGTGTGGGAGATGAGCATCTCCGGCTGCGCCTCCATGGCGGCAACCTGGAGGGCCAGCTTGTGCCGGGTGAACTGGTCGTCGGAATCGAGAAAGGCGAGAAGGGGATAGCGGGCCGCTCTGATCCCGGCATTTCTGGCGGCGGCCGGACCCCGGTTTTCCTGGCGCAGGGCGGTGAGGGCCTTGCCGTAGGAGGCAAGCAGCGGTTGGGTCTCGTCGCTGGAGCCGTCGTCCACCACGATGAGTTCGAAGTTGGCGTAGGTCTGAGCGAGAACCGAATCGATGGCCTGGGCCAGGAAACCGGCCCGGTTATGGGTGGGGATGATGACGGAGACTGGAGTGGCGGGAGAGGACATGGCTGAAAGACTCCGCCACGAAACCCACGAAATCCACTAAAAACAGTCAGGCAAGCCGAGTTTCAAGCTGTATTTTTTTCGTGTCTTTCGTGGATTTCGTGGCAATAAAACATCAATCAATATACAGCAACTCCCCGGAATGTTCGACAATCTCGGCCCCGCTTTCAAGATGCCGGAGAATGATGCCTCCGTCCGGGGCAATCCCCAGCACCTCCGCCCGGTACTGGGGCTTTTGCTGGACATCAAAGCCGAACCAGACCTTACGGCCCACGGTGTCGCTCAGCTCCCGCCAGGCGGCGAGCAACAGGCTCTCCGGCAGATGCGCCCCTGAACCGTCGTCCGCAGCCAGCCGCTGGGCCTCGTCATGGCAGAGCAGGCCGAAATTCCAGGAAAACTTGGCCAGCAACCGGGCGGCAAAACCGGTCAATTCGGTCTCGCACCCGAGAATCTCCTTCATGGAGACCGCGGTTGCGCCTAGTTCGGCGGGGAAGGCCAGGTTGTTGATATTGAGGCCCACCCCGATCAGCACATATTCCTCGGCAAAGGCGGCGCTGGTAAACGATTCGCAGAGCACCCCGCAGATCTTGCGCCCGGCCACATGCACGTCGTTGACCCACTTGATCCGCGCCTCGATGCCGTAACTGCGGATCGCCTCGCAGCAGGCCATGCCGGCGGCGAGGGGATAGAGGCGCATGCTCTCGGGCAACAGGGTATTGGCCATGACCAGGGTCAGCCAGAGACCGCCCACCGGGGCGTGCCAAGAGCGCTGGAAGCGGCCGCGGCCATCGGTGAGCTCGTCGGCAAGAAAAACCATGCCGCTGGGGCAGGAGTGGCCGCGGGCCTCATTCTCGTTGATCCGCTGCCGGGCAAGGGGCATCAGCCGTTCGGCCTGGGGCAGATGCTGGATGGTGCTGCCCACCGGGGCGCCATACCGGTACACGGCCTGGACGACCTCGGACGGATAATGGAGCAGACGAGAAGGAATCTCCTCGGCGGAGATGAGTTGCTGGACGGCTTGAAAGGAAAGAGGCTCGGCCATTAGTATCTATCTGGCTAAATCAAAAAACAGACTTAAACACCCCAATAGTAACCGTTCAGCAGTGCCGCAGATGCGCGAAAGAGGTCTGCGAAGTGTGCTAGTGCACACGAACAGGCCGATGACAAAGCAGATGCGGTGCTGCTGGACGGTTACTATTCCCATTCAGCTTTGACGCGGGTGATAATCCTCTGAATCATGGGCAGCTTTTCCTGGGAACAGATGCCCAGCAGCGGCTCGCCCTGGGAGATGCTGATCCCCGGTTGAAAATACACGGAATGGATGATCCCCGGCTCCCCGGCATAGTAAACCGGGGTGTCGCGTTTCATCAGGGACATGGTGAGAATCTCGTCGCCGGGCTTGATGGAGACCCCCCGCTGGCCGTGCTTGTCGATCTTGGCCTGCAGGTCGAGGGAAAAGAAGTACTTGGCCCGTTCCGGCGCATTGAAGGGCTCCAGCACCTGACGGAGAATGTTCTCAATGATTTCGCGCTTTTTCAGCGGGTGCCGGATGGTGAGGATCTTCTCCCCCGCCTCGACAAACTGCCCTTCCAGGTCGCTGCGGATAAAGGAAACCACCCCGTTGCTCGAGGAGAAAATCTTCTTCTGGTTCCCCTCCCGCAGCATCTCATAGAGGAGGGTGCCCCGGATATGGTGCCATTCGCCGGACGGCCCTTCCACCTCGGCATCTTCCTTCACCCGGAAGCGGACCAGGCCGGTATGGACGGTGCACACGTCCATATAGTCAAAGGGATCGGAACGATACTTGCCAATTATTGCGTCGAAATCTATTTCTTCAGTCATCGCAAACCGTTGTGAGTTAGCAGTTAGCTATCAGCTGTCAGCTATCAGCTGTCAGCTTACCTATAATACAGATTGCTGCCGCCCATGGTCAGCAGGGACTTATGGAGATTGCGCCTGAACTCCCGGCGGTCCCAGATGCCTTGGATATGCCCGCGTTCCAGAGCCTTGCGGGCATTATGGTAATCGGGCGGGATGTCTTCTCCTGTGGTGTCCCGGATAACCCGGGGCCCGGCAAAACCGACCCGGCTGGAACGGATGGCGAACTGATACGGCGAACAGCCGAGAAAACTCGCCACCGGCCCGGCATAGGAATTGTTGTCGTAGACCACGATGTACAAGCCGCCGGAGTCGATGTATTCCCGCACCGCCATGGTGCATTTTGGCATCTGCACCACGCCCAGGGTGCCCTCGTGGATGCGGATGCCGCCGGTGGTGTGCACGTAGGCAAGCAGGGGCCGCCGTTTCAGCTTGGCCGATTCGCAGGCCCGGACGAATTTCTCGCCCTCGGCCGCGCCCACGGTCCCGTTTCTAAAATCGCTGTACAGCATGGCCACCACCAGATCAACGCCCATGACCCTGGCATCGAAGGTGATGATCCCGCTTTTCCGTCCGGTTTTGGCGATGGCGGCCTGCAATTTCTTTTCAAAGCCGGGATAGACCAGGGGATTGCCCGCGCAAACCCCGGCATTGAATTCCCGAATGGAATCCGGATCAAAGAGATGCTTGAGATACCATTGATATTCCAGGGGAAAATGATGGCCGCAATTTTCGCAGACCCCGCCGAATTCGCCATAGAGGTCCGGGACCCAGAGATCCTTGCACCCCTGCTTTTCGGCATTGGGGCAGGTCACCGTCCGGTCCTCGTTGGCCAGCGGGCTGGTATAGATATCCCCGAACTCGATGGGGTCTTCCCCGGTGCCGCTGCCGGCCACGGGGGATTTTCCCGGACGAACCCCGGGTTTTTTCAAAATAAAATCATAGGCCGCGCTGAACGGGGAGGAAACCTGCTTGAGCAGCACCGAACCCTCGCCGGACACATCCTGAAAAACCTTTTTTACCTGTTTCTGCTGACTCTTGAGCAAATCATAGCGGAAGGTATAGTACAGCTTGGCAATACTCTTTCTGGCCTTCTGGCAGAAAGCGGAACAGACCGAACTCTCTTCGGAATAGGCCTTGCAAGACATGGCCCGGTATTTTTTCGAGCGGAGGCTGAGCAGCCGTTTGACCTCATCCTCGTTGAGATCCCAGGAAATCTCGATATGGGGTTCTTCAACAACCTGCCCCTCCGTTTTCTTCATCGTCAATTCATAGGCGCGAAAAGCCCGCAGGCTCTTGGTTTTCAGCACCACCTCGTCGGTGGCCCGGATGATCTCGCTCTTGAGCTGCCGAAAAAAGCCGAAGTCGTCGCGCTTGGCGCCCAGGGGCGGCTCATGGACGATGCGGTCGATGGTCCCGAGCTTGAGGTTTTCCGCCGCCGTGATGTGCAGATTCTCGGCGCAGGCCTCCACCAGCTCCTTGGGCATCTTCTCGCCCTCGCGGATCTTGCCCTCGATGGCGGCCGCGCCTTCCGGGGAGATCACCGAGTAGTAGCCGTGGGAAAACATCAGCCGGGCATCGGCCATGCCCACGGCCTCGGCCCCGCCGGAACCGCCTTCCGAGGTAACGGAAATCATCGGCACCCGCAGCTTGGCCATGGCGTAAAGGTTCCGCGCGATCTGCTGGCCGGCGCCGGGATAATCCTCCACCGGAAAGGAACCGGGGGTGAAGATATAAAAATGGATGGGAATGCCTTCGGTTTCGGCAACCTTCATGTAACGCAGGGCCTTTTCGTTGCCCCAGGGCTTGCTGCAGCCGCCGTTGCGGTATTCCTCGCCATGGCCCTTCTCGTGGCCGATGACCATGACCTGCTGCATAACGGATTTGTTTTTCACCCGCCGCATGATGCTCGCCCTGGCCGCAACCAGGGAGGGATCGATGCTGACCTCCTCGGCGCCGCCGAGCTCGGTGTAATCCTCGTAGACATTTTCCAGGATGTCTTTCAGGGAAAACCGATGGGGATTGCGGACAATGCGCACCCGGTCCATGGAGCTCAAGGTCTCTTCGCAGCGGGCCTCCAGAAAGGAGATGGACTCCTCAAAACCCTTGATCTCCTCGGAGAGCTGCTCTTCCGTGTATTCATAAAACTTGTCGTGCACGGTGGCAAATTTTTCGCGCAGGCCGGAGAGATTGCCCCATTCCACGCCATCCTTGATCTGACTCAGATAGCTGGTGCGTTCTTCTACCTTGAGCAGCCGTTTTCGTAAATCTTCCATAAAGTGCGCCGTTGCAATGGATAAGTTCGTTATTAAAGTGATAAAAACGGCATTAAGAGCCGTAACAAAAAAAGGAGCAGAAATTTTTTGGTAACGGCTCCTAAATTACCTGTGACTCATCAAAAGGTGAGCAATCGGGCTATGTTTTCCTGAAGATAGGGCAGGTTGGTCATGATCTGGCCGCCCGCGGCATTGCTGCCTTCGATGGCCACTTCGGCCAGAAATTTCCGCCCCCTTTCCTTGGCTTCCTCCATGGTGTCTCCCCAGACCAGGGCCAAGGCCAGGTTGGGATCGTACTCGCTGGGGATCGCGTAGGTTCGGTCGGTGGGCACATGGCTGTAAACCGCGGACCAGTCGTACTTGGGGTAGGAGAACTTGGAGATCGTCCCGATCCAGGGCGCAAAGCCGCGGGCGGTGTCTTCCGCGACGATCCGAAACTCGATGCTCGCACCCCGGGAGGCGATATCGCTCTGGCTGTATCCCATCTTGTCGCCCAGAGCCAGCCGGATCTGTTCGCGGATCAGGTTGGGATGTTTGTTCTTTATGTAGCTGACCCGGGCGGAGACATCGTTTTCCACCTGGATTCGAGTGTTGACCTCAAGGAGATAGGGCTGGCCGTCCCGGGTGACAATCCACTCCCAGGTGCCGACGTTGTCGTAGCGGACGTGGGCGGCAAGCTTGAGCGAGTACTCCACCACCTTGTCCAGCACCTCCTGGCCGTTGAAATCATAGGTGAAGCAGGAGTTGTCGAAGCCGGGCGCGGCCTCCAGCCGTTTCTGACGGCCGGTGCTCTGGATGGTGCAATTTCTGGTGCCGAAATGGACCCGCTCGCCGTGCCGGCTGCAGACCAGCTGCACCTCGAGATGGTTGAAGTCGCGGATCCGCTGTTCGATGAGCACCCCGCCGTCGCCGAACTGCCGCTTGGCATAGTTCTGGACCTGGCGGTAGATGCGGCGGAAATGCTCGATCTGGTAGACCTCTTCGATCCCCATGCCGCCGCCGCCTGCGGCGGCCTTGACCAGGATGGAGGGATTCTTGACCTTCTCGCCGTCCTGGGTTTCTAAAAGATGAAGGGCGATATCCTCGGCCTCCATCTCATTATAGATGGGGCCGTCGGTGCCGGGAATGGTCGGGATCCCCAGCCGGTTGGCAACCCGCTTGGTATTGATCTTGTCGCCGAGATCCTTGACCACTTCCCATTTCGGACCGATGAAGGTCAGGGGCCGGTTGCGGATCGTGACCCGCCGGGCAAAACGGAAGTCCTCGGAGAAAAAGCCGTAACCGGGATGGATGGCGGTACACTTGGTGTGATCGGCCACGGAAAGAATATCGTTGGGATCGGTATAGGCCGATACCCGCCAGGCCCGCCGGACATTGCTCTGGCTGTCCAGGCAGCGGCGCACGTGTTCGGATTCCTCATCCGCCGCGGTATAGATCACCGTATAATCAAGGCCCAGATCTTTACAGGCCTCCATGATCCGCAGGGCAATCTCGCCCCGATTTGCAATCAAAACCTTGTCTTTCAAGCGAATCCTCGATATCGGTTGCGGGGCAGGCTGCACCGTTCACCATCTCCCCATAATACAAAAAGGAAAAACCAGAACGATCACTCCGCCGTTGCCGCCGTTTCCATTTTTTCTAGTTTTTACTAATTTTTATGGCAAATGAAAAGTATGAATTCCGATGGAATGGTAACAAGGGGGGAAGCACCGGCAAGACAGATGATGGCCTTGTTGTGACTGCCTCGATACTCCCCCGGAGAAAAAGCCCCCTATCTCGTGAAACGCATTCTGTTGAAACAGCATGGTGTTCTATGGTATAGTGAACCTGTTTTTGAGTTCTTCGCCAGGGAAAGCATCTCTTCCATGGTCAAAGTGTGGCCCTTATACCGATTTTAAAGATAAACGTCAATTTTTTTTCTTGACACCCCCGGCTATTTCCTTTAGCCATAGCGTGTTGCGGCCGATTTCATATTTTTTCACCGGGCAACACTACCGGGTTCGCCTGCAACGGTGGACCGGATTTATTGTCATACCCATAGGACTCTTACCCCCGCATGGACATACCCCCCCCGGCTAACGGCGACTCGCCTTTCAAGCGCATCCTCCATTTTTTCGGCATCAACCGCGCCCCCGACACCACCGAAGACATCGAACAGGAAATCCAAGAACTCCTCGATGACGGCGAAGAACAGGGGTTGATCTCCCGCGAGGAAGGGGAGATGATCAGCTCCATCCTGGAGTTCCGAGACACCCTGGTCCGCGAGATCATGACCCCCAGAAGCGACATGGTCAGCGCCGAGGCACAGGTCTCGGCCGCCGATCTTATCCAGCTGATCACCGACGAGGGGTACACCAGAATCCCCATCTACCAGGATTCCCCGGACAATATCATCGGCATCCTCCATGCCAAGGACCTGCTGCCCTTTTGCCTCAGCGCCGCCCCCATGCCCGCCGCCTCGGAGCTGGTCAAACCGGCTTTTTTCGTGCTGGACACCCGCAAGATCGTCAACCTGCTCAAGGATTTCCAGAGCCAGAAAGGCCATCTGGCCGTGGTCACCGACGAGTTCGGCAGCGTCCGCGGCCTGGTGACCCTGGAGGACGTGCTGGAGGAGATCGTCGGCGAGATCCGCGACGAATACGACAAGACGGAAAAACGCTGGAAGGTGGTGAACAAACACATGCTCCTCACCGACGCCAAGGTCAACCTGGAAGAGGTGGAGGATTTCTTCGGCATCACCCTGCCGGAAGGCCCCTACGAATCGGTGGGCGGTCTGATCATCCACCAGCTGGACCGGGTGCCGCCGGTGGGCGCCACCATGCTCATCAACTCCCTGGTCTTTGAGGTGGTCTCCGCGGACCGGCGGCGCATCCACACCGTAAAAATCCAGAACAAGCCCGACTGATGGATCGCCTCGTCCCACGCTCCGAACGCGCAGGCCATTTCGGCATGGCCTGCCTGCTGGCCTTGTTGACCAGCGCTCTGCTCTTGTCTGCCTCTCCTGGGGTCATTGCCCTGCCCCAGCTCGCCTGGCTGGCGCTGGTCCCCCTTTTCTGGAGCCTCAATAACCAGCCGCCGCGCAGGGCCGCCCTGCTCGGGTTGATCTGCGGCCTGGCCTATTACCTGCCCCTTTTACACTGGATCGTTATTGTTCTGGCCACCTATGGCCAGGTGCCTCTGCCCATCGCGGTGCTGGCCCTGGTCTTGCTGGCCCTGTACATGAGCGGTTATCTGGCCTTGTTCGCCTTTCTCTGCGCCAAAACCGGACCGCGCCTTTCCCTGCTCGTTTTCGCTCCGGCCTGCTGGGTGGCGCTCGATCTGCTCCGCGGCCTGCTGTTCACCGGCTTTCCCTGGATGGATCTGGCCTACACCCAGTATAAGCTGCCCCTGCTCATCCAGGTTACCGACCTGGCAGGCCACCATGGCCTCACCTTTCTCATGGTGCTGGCAAACGTGCTGCTCTTCACCCTTGCCGCCTCGCTCGTCCGGCGCAAGGCAACAAGCCCACCGGCCATTATCGCCGTTGCCGCAGCCCTGCTGCTGATGGCCTCGGGCTACAACCTCTGGCGGATGCAGACCATGCCGACCGCCCTTGCCCAGGCGGAGCAGATGGAGGTGGCAGTGGCCCAGGGCAATATCCCCCAGGATCAAAAATGGCAGCCTGCCTTTCAGCGGGAAACCGTGGATACCTACCTCCGCCTGAGCCAGGAGATGTTCGCCGCGAAAAAGCCGCAGCTCGTTGTCTGGCCGGAAACAGCCCTGCCGTTTTATCCCTACGAGCATCCGCTTTTTCTGAGATTGCACAGCGAACTCACCCGGCCGTACCGAACATTTCTGCTCACCGGCGCGCCCCACCGGGAAAAAATCTCGCCTGACGAGCCGATCACTTATGCCAACAGCGCCTTCCTGCTCTCCCCGGACGGACTTGTCGTCGGCCGCTACGACAAGCAGCACCTGGTGCCCTTTGGCGAATATATCCCCTTGCGCCGTATCCTGGGGTTTGCCTCACCGCTGGTGGAAACCCTGGGCGCCTTTACTCCTGGGCAAAGCAACACCCCCTTATCCTGCGAAAACAGCCGGATCGGGGTCTTGATCTGCTTTGAAAGCATCTTTCCGGAAATCTCCCGCAGACAGGCGGCGGCAGGGGCGAATCTGCTGGTCACCGTTACCAACGACGCCTGGTTCGGCCGGTCGAGCGCCCCCTGGCAGCATCTGGCCATGGGGGTATTCCGGGCGGTGGAGACCAGAAAAACCCTGGTGCGGGCGGCCAACACCGGGATCAGCGCCTTCATCGACCCCCTGGGGCGCATCCAGGGAGCCTCCCCCCTGTTTGCCGAGTACGCCCGCAGTCAGCCGGTCGCCCTGCTGAACGGCTTGACCTGCTATGTCCGTTGGGGGTATCTTTTCCCGTGGGGCTGCCTGTTCCTGACCCTGGCGGGACTCTGGCGGTGTTATGCAAGCAGGACAGGCAACAGAAAAAAACGCGATGACGCAGAGGCGCAAAACACACACAAGGCTGAAGGCTGAAGGCAAAAAATAAAAAAAAAATCAGTCCTCACACCTTCAGCCTTCAGCCTTTAAACCTTTTCGTAAGGAGAACACACCATGTCCGCGGAACTCAAACAGAAGATTCAGGATCTCAAGGGGCGCCTCATCTCCCTGAAGGAGCATCTTTGAGGTAGATCACAAGAGAGAACGGTTGCAGGAGCTGGAACAGCTCACCCTGGCCCCGGCTTTTTGGGATAACCAGGAAAATGCCCAGAAGGTGCAACGGGAGCAGGGCGCCATCCAGAATATTGTCGAGGGCTGGGACGCTTCCCAGGCAGAGCTGGACGAGGCGGAACTCCTGCTCGAAATGGGCATGAGCGAAGGCGACGAGGAGACCCTCACGGAGGTTGGCCAGGCCCTGGACGCGCTCATTGAGCAAGTCGAGACCGTGGAGCTGGAGTGCATGTTCACCGGCGAGCACGACGCGAGCAACGCCATGATCACCATCCACGCGGGCGCGGGCGGCACCGAGGCCCAGGATTGGGTAAGCATCCTTATGCGCATGTATCTACGCTGGGCCGAGGCCAAGAAATTTCCCACCGAGATGCTCGACCTGCAACCGGGCGACGAAGCCGGGGTCAAAAGCGTGACCATCATGGTTACCGGCCACAACGCCTATGGCTTGCTGCGCTCGGAGATGGGCATCCACCGGTTGGTGCGCATCTCCCCCTTTGACGCCAGCGGCCGGCGGCACACCTCCTTTGCCTCGGTCTTCATCTTTCCCGAGCTGGACGACAACATCCAGGTGGACATCAACGACAAGGATCTGCGCATCGACACCTACCGGGCCAGCGGCGCCGGCGGCCAGCACGTCAACAAGACCAGCTCGGCCATCCGCATCACCCATCTGCCCACCGGCATCGTGGTCCAGTGCCAGAACGAACGGAGCCAGCACCGCAACAAGGACACGGCCATGAAGATGCTCAAGGCCCGATTGTACGACAAGGAGCGTGCCGAACAAAAAGAACAGCACAAGGATATCGCCGGCGAGAAAAAGGAGATCGCCTGGGGCAGTCAGATCCGCTCCTACGTGATGCAGCCCTACCGGATGATCAAGGACCACCGCACCAATTTCGAGGTGGGCAATGTGGACAGCGTGCTGGACGGCAACCTCGATCCGTTCATCAAGGCCTATCTGCTGTGGCAGCGATAGAACCTCTCCAGTGCGCAAAATGCGGGGCCTGCACCGTGGTCTGCCCGGTTTTTCAGGCCACGGGCCGGGAGTCGCTCTCGGCCCGCGGCAGGCTGCATCTGCTGGAACACCTTGATCCGGCCCAGGCCTCGGCCGCCTATGCGGAGATCCTTTCCCAATGCCTGCTCTGCGGGGCCTGTAGCTCCGTGTGCGCCCGGGGGCTTAACCCGCCCGCCCGCTTTCTTGCCGGCCGGGAACGGCTGGAGAAAAGCGCGGGCAGTCAGGTCTTGCTCCGGGCCATCACCCGCAAGGCCCTGGCTAATCCAACCCTGCTGGCAACAATCACCGGCCTCGGCCGTGCCCTGCTGGACCGGCTGCCGGCAGACAGCGGCCTGCGGCTCCGCCTCGGCCTGCCGCCGGAGGGCCCCCCCCTCTCCCCTGCCCTGCCAGAAACAGCGGGGAAAAAAGCCGCGCCTCCGGCCAGTGCCCTGGCCTTTTTCCCCGGTTGTTACGCCACCCATCTGCACCGGGAAATCGGCGCGGCAACGGAACGGATAGCCGCGGCCTTTACCGGCAATCCCCCGCTCAGGCCAAAGCAGCAATGCTGTTGCGGGCTTGCCGCGGAAAACGGTGGCGATCCCGGCACGGCCAGGCGCCTTGCCAAGCAGAATATCCTGGCCTTTGCCGGAACCACCCTGCCCATCCTCACCTCCTGCGCTTCCTGTTACAGCCAGTTACGCCGCTACCCGCAGCTTTTCGC
>DASWIU010000106.1:0-6495 GCA_036397515.1 Desulfurivibrionaceae bacterium
GCGCAGGCTCCGGTCCGCGTCGCGGGTGCGCGGGTAGACCTCCAGCAGGGCAAGGGTGGCCGGGACCATGGGCGACAGGGCTGCAGCCTCCTCCTGGCCGAGGGCCTCAAGCTCCCCCCGCAGATGAAAGCCGTTCACCAGCCCAGTGGCCGGGTCCTGGCAGCTCTGCTTGAGCAGATAAAATTCCCGGGAGATGATATGGCTCTGTTCATCGAGCCAGACCGGCGGCATCCCGTAGAGCTGGGCCTCGCCGCCCTGGACCACCAGCAGCCCGCAGAGCGTTTCCCCGCCCCAGATGGGCAGCAGCAACTCCTGCCGCCCAGCCTCGACCACGGGCAGGTGGTTGTCACGGATCTGCTTCAGCGCATCCTTAAGCTCCGCGGGCGGCTTGCCCTCCTCTTCGCCCAGAGGCAACAGCTTGGCGGTCTCGCAGGGAAAAAAATCAAAAACCGTCTTGGTGAAAAGGGTGGAAAACCGGCGAAGATCGGCAGAGGTCAAAGGCCCGGCCTCAAAAAGCAGAGGGATGGTCATCGATTATTCTTAGCCTCAAAAACTTCTTTCAAACAGTTGGCCAGCAGCGGAACTTCCTTGTCCGCCACGGTACGCATATCAAGGAGCAGCCAATCGTCCTCGATGCGACCGAGCACCGGCAACGACAGCTCCCGCAACCCCTTTTCCAGCTCATTGACGCTCCGGTCCAGGGGGGCAAGGGCCACCCCCCGGCTGGGCAGGGGCTGTTCCGGCAGCGAGCCGCCGCCCACCATGGAGGCAATATCCTTGAGTTCCACCCGGCAGACCGGTCCAAGCGGTTTGCCGATCAGGCGGCGCAACCGTTTGGCCCGGCGGTCGATGGCAGCCAGGGGCATGGCCAGCATGGCCAGGGTGGGGATGGCACCAAGGGCTTTTTCCTCGTCGAAATAGAGGCGCAACACCGCCTCCAGCCCGGCCAGGGTGAATTTGTCGATGCGCAGCGCCCGGTTCATGGGGTTGGCCTTGATCTGCTCGATGATCTCTTTCTTGCCCACAATGATCCCGGCCTGGGGGCCGCCCAACAGCTTGTCGCCGCTGAAGGTCACCACATTGACCCCGGCCCGGACCACCTCGCCCACCGTGGGCTCCTTGGCCAAGCCGAAGCGGGAAAGATCGATCAGACAGCCGCTGCCCAGATCCTCCATGACCGGCAGGTTGTGGCGAGCGGCCAGCGTAACCAGCTCCGCCAGCGGCACCTCGGAAGTAAAGCCGATGATCCGGTAGTTACTGGTATGCACCTTGAGCAGCAGCGCGGTTTCCTCGCTGATGGCCTTTTCGTAATCGCGGAGATGGGTGCGGTTGGTGGCGCCCACCTCCACCAGCTTGGCCCCGGTCCGGCTCATCACCTCGGGAATCCGGAAGGAGCCGCCGATCTCCACCAACTGACCCCGGGAAACGATGACTTCGCGCCCCTTGGCCAGGGTATCCAGCACCAGCATCACCGCGGCGGCATTGTTGTTGACCACCAGCCCGGCCTCGGCCCCGGTCAGCTCGCAGAGGATCTCCTCCACCAGGCTGTAGCGGCTGCCCCGCTTGCCGGTGGCAAGATCAAGCTCCAGGTTGGAATAGCGGCTGCCCACGGCCAGCAGGCTCTCCATGGCCGCCTCGGGCAGCAGGGAACGGCCGAGATTGGTATGCACCACCACGCCGGTGCCGTTGATCACGGTGCGGAAGTTGGGACGGAGCCGGGCGGCAAGGAGTTTGTGCAGGCGGGGAAGCAGGGCCCTCTGGGTCAGGTCGGCGGCTTTGATGGGCACGCCCTTGAGGATCTCCTGCCGGAAGGAATCAAGCAGGTGGCGCACCGAACTTTTCACCAGGGAAGCAGGCGCAACGGAAGATGGGTCCAGCCAGCCTAGGAATTCATCAACCTTGGGGATGGCCCGAAGCAGGCGTTGGATGGAAGCTGCCGGTTGCCCGGCGGATTCAGGTTTTGTGGTCATTCACTCCCCAATTCAGGCAGAAAACGGCGATTCAAGATCAAGAAACCCATAACATACTGAAAGGACTTACCGTTTTTCCGGAAAACTGTCAAGAACAGTGATAGTTCGACCGAAAGAGAAACAAGGGGAGCATCACTCCCTGCGAAATCCTTAAATTTCGCCCCTCATTGACAGGGACATCATGTCATATTATATTTTAATTTATGTACACCCTCAATCTCCGCCCCATTGCCTTCGCGGTTCTACTTTTTACTTTTCTTTCCGTAAGCGGAGGAACATCCGCTTACGCGGCCCTCTCCTCTGCCGACACTGCTGAATCCTGTTGTTTTCCTGCCGGCCAAGGCGAAGAGTTGCCCCAGGCCCCCTCCTGCGAAACCTCGGATTGCTCTTGCCTCTTCTGCCTGAATCTGCACCTGCCCCGCTTCGCCGATATTTCCTTCCTGCCACTTTCCTCCGCCGGTCCCATGTGTCATCCCCTATCCTTTCCCCTGACCGCCTTTGTGCGCCCCATCGACTACCCCCCAAAACACTCCTAACCTCCCCCTCTTTTCACTAAAAGAATCCGAACACCGTGACCATCCTCGCAGGGCCCGAGAGAAACTCTTTTACTCAGGGGCAGGAAGTCCCGCCCTTGCCTCTTGTTGGACTGCGTACAGCCATGGAAACCATCTTGGGATTGCCCCCCACGATCTTTTTGGAGAACAGCAGCGATGACCCGCTCAGACCCAACGTCCAACGCAAACTGGAGCCTCCTTTTCCTCTGCTGGCTGCTCGCCGGCACCTCAACACTGGGAAGCTTGTTTTTCAGCGAAATAATGCAGTTTTCCCCCTGCATCCTGTGCTGGTATCAGAGGATTTTCCTCTTTCCCCTGGTTTTTATTTTTACAACCGGGCTCTTTTCCTTCGATAAAAGCGTGGTACGGTATGCCCTGCCTCTCGCTGCGGCAGGCTGGCTGGTTGCCTTGTACCATAACCTGCTCTATTCCGGAATTATCCCGGAAAGCATCCAGCCTTGCAGCCGGGGTGTTTCCTGCACCGAGGACTACATATCCCTGTTCGGCTTTTTGACAATTCCGATGCTTTCCTTGTTATCCTTTTCCACCATTTTGGCGTTGTTGTTCATACTCAACAGGAGGTTTTCCCGATGAAAAAACAAGTCATTATATTTTCCGGAATTTTTCTGATTCTTCTCTTTGTGCTTGGCGGCTATATCTATAAAAGCCAGCAGGCAAAGAAAATAGGCTTCCTGGCCCAGGAACATGTCGAGATCTTTTTGCGGCCACATTCACCAACCCTTGGCAGCGATGGGGCCAAGGTCTATCTGGTGGAATTCATGGACCCTGCCTGCGAAACCTGCAGCGCCTTCCACCCTTTTGTGAAAAAGCTGCTGGCGGAAAACCCGGATAAAATCAAACTTGTTCTCAGGTATGCCCCGTTTCATGACGGCGCTGATTATTTTGTCAAAATTCTTGAGGCCGCGAAAAAACAAGACAAATACTGGGAGACCCTGGAGGTTATGTATCAATCCCAACCCTACTGGGCCAGCCATCACAACCCCCAACCCGAGTTAATCTGGCGCTTTCTTCCCGGCGCCGCCCTTGATCTGGAAAAACTCAAGAATGACATGAACGACCCGGCAATCGAGCGGATCATTACCCAGGATCTTGCCGATGCCAAAACCCTCAACGTCACCAAGACCCCTGGTTTTTTTGTCAATGGCAAGCCGCTGGTAATTTTTGGCGACATAGAGTTGCGGCAGCTGCTCGAAGCTGAAATTGAGGCGCAGTATCCGAGATAGGATGCCGACGGCAACAACTCTTCCCACGCCATGGTGCGTGCTGATCTGGAGACCACGAATTATGAAAAGATTATTATTCTCCCTCACCATGCTTTGCCTCGTCTTCCTGCTTACCTCCTGCGGCCAGCGGCCGGAGGTGGCGGAAGTAGGCAAACCGGCCCCGGCATTCACCCTGGTGGACACCAAAGGCAAAACCTGGAAGCTTGCCGAGCTCAAGGGACAGGTGGTGTTTCTCAATTTCTGGGCCACCTGGTGCCCGCCCTGCCGGCAGGAGATGCCTTCGATGCAGGTGGTGCATGCCTCGATGCCGAAGGACAAATTCACCATGCTGGCCGTCCTCAGCAATGACGACCCAGCCCTGGCTGACGCCATGGCCGCAAAGATCGGCACTACCTTTCCCATTCTCATCGATCCGGGAAGCAAGGTGGGCAAGGCTTACGGCCTGACCGGGGTGCCGGAAACCTACATCATCGACAAGCAGGGGATACTTCGGGAGAAATTCCTGGGCGGGGTTCAGTGGGACTCGGCCGAATCTCTGCAAATGCTGAATAAATATATCGACCAGTGACAGGTCGGCAACGGGGGGATCAAAACTCCTCGATCCGTTTCCTGAACCAGCGGATCACCGCCTCCTTCTTCTCGGCGATGTCGATCTCGTAGATATCCTGCGGAAAGAGCAGCTGGGCCACGCCGGAGTCGAAGATCCGCTTCACCTCGTATTCGTCGTGGGAGACCTCCCGCTCATACATATAATTGAGATAGGAGCGGTTGGTGTGGACGATGAACTCCACGCGCATGCCGCCCATGCGGGCGAAAAACTTGAACATCTGGGTCTTGGCCGAGCTGCCGATGCTGCCGCTGTGATGGGCGCCGCCGGAAAGGGTATCCGTCACCTCTTCCAGGGTCATCAGGGAGCCGGCCTTGGTGGCGCTCTGGGTCAGGTGGCGCTGAAAGGCCTTGACCTCGGCCACCGAATCCACCACCCCCATGAGGCCCAGTTCGTCATCCACCGCCACGGCCGGATTCTCCTCGCCCTTGCGCAACAGCTTCAGCACCTTGGCCTCGGACTGCTTCTTGCGGATGGAGACATAGATCGGCACCTCCACCCCGTTGGCCCGAAAGCGCCTCCGCTTGATCAGGGTGAGCTTCTGGTTGACCTTCTTTTTGCCCCCGGGAACCTCCTTGCCGAAGACCTTGGCCGCGGTGGTGCCGTAAGCCCAGTGGCCCTGGCCGATGACCTCGACCTTGTTGCAGGCAAAGGTTTTAGGATCGTGGTCGCTCAGGAGGTAGACGATCTCCAGTTCGCCGATCCTGCTCTTTTTGCTCCAGACATGCTCGTTCAAAAAATCGAGAAACTGGTCGAACTTGGCCTCCACCTCGGTTTCCCGTTCCCGCTGATCGATGGAGCCAGCCAGATTCATGAGGATCAGCTTGCGCTTGGCCTCGAAGCGCGCCTTCTTGTGATAGCGGTCGTCAAAGAGGATAAGCAGCAGATCCACCGGGCTCTTGCAGGAGTCGATCTCGTTGGTCATCTCGATGTAGGAGGCGTAGTTGGACAGCACCTTGGCCTTGAGGTAGTTGATCACCCCGTCGGCGGTGCGGGAATAGGTGTTGACCCGCAGGATCACCTCCCGGGCGTTGCCCTCGATGCCGAACATATTGCCCAGCAGCCGGTAGGCCCGCTCGTTGACCAGCTTCCGCCGGGCCGGATCGTTGATGATCGCCGGGATCCCGGCAAAGGAGCGGACATCGAGAAACTCGAAGATCTGGTTGCGCAGGATCCGGTAGCGGGTCCGCATGCCGGCCTCGGCCAACCCCCTGGCAAAGAGGCGAGCCTCCTGGGAAAACGGGGCCAGAACCGGCGGCCGGTCTCCGGTGGCAAAGGGACCGGAGCGGTCCAGTAGCGAAAAAATATTATCTTGGGTCATGAAGCTTTCTCCTGTTTCTCAGAACAAACCAGCGGCCTTGAACAACCCGCTTGGTTTTTCTCCACTGTACGGGCAGGAAAGCCACGGATCAAGAACTATATTCGGCCACGAGCTGCAACACCTCCCGGTCCTGAAGCGGCCTGCCCAAGATCCGGCACTGCCCCCGGAAGGCCTCGACCAGCCGCGCCAGCTGGGCCTCTTGGCAGTGCAACCCCAACTGTCGCAGACGTTCGGCCACGCCCTGCCTGCCCACTTTAGCCCCGTACGACAATTGCCGCCGCGCCCCGACCAGGACCGGTTCGTAGGGCTCGTAGGTCCTGGGGTCTTTGGCAAGCCCGGCCAGGTGCAGCCCGGTTTCGCAGGCAAAGATCCCCGCGCCGATCACCGGCTGATAGGGTTCGATCTTCCGGCCCGCGCAGTCGGCACCCAAGCGGGCCAGCTCCGGAAACAGGGTGGTCGCATAGACCCTGCCGCCTTGCAGGGCCAGATACCCGGCCACCTCTTCCAAGCGGCTGTTTCCGGCCCGCTCGCCCAACCCCAGGACGGTGACGTCGGCCCAATGGGCTCCGGCCTCCAGGGCGGCAACGGCATTGGCCGTGGCCATGCCGAAATCATTGTGCATGTGCACCCCGATCTCCACTTTGAAGTTCCGCCGCAGCTCGCGGACCAGCCCGGTAATGGAGCCTGGGGTGGCCACCCCCACCGTGTCGGCGATCCGAATGCGGTCCACCCCGCTTGCGCAGGCAACGGTGACGATCTCGCGCAGGAAGGCGGGCTCGGCCCGGGTCGCATCCTCCAG
>DASWIU010000107.1:0-4192 GCA_036397515.1 Desulfurivibrionaceae bacterium
CGCGATAAGGAACTGGCGCAGATGATCATCCTCTTTGCCCAGACGAAAGAGTATTACCGCACCCAGAACCGCGAGGTTTCCGTGGTGCTGGAACACCAAAGGAAGCTGGTCGCCTTGGCGGTCGATTCCATCGAGGCGGTGGAGCATTTCGAAGAGGGCAGCATGGCGGAGGCGCCCTCGACCTTTGCCGCAACCGCCGAGGAGAACAGGTTTGTTACCCTGACCGGCCGGCGGAAACACAACGGCTCCACGGTGTTGATCCTCGCTGCCGAGCAGATTGTCGGCCAGCTCGGCAAGGTTGCGTAAGAGGGCCTTTTCCTCACCAGCGGCCTGGGATAGCCAAGAAATAACTGCGGTAAATAGTATTGATACGATGTTTCAACGGGAGGTGCGAACAGTTGTTCGCACCTCCCGTTTTTTTGTCGAGCTGAAGCGGCAAAAATCGTCAGGGGAGGTTGTTGCCCCTGTAACCGGATTATAATATACTAGCTAAGGGCCTGATAACCCCGTATACTTAACTTATTGACCTGCCACCAGAAATCATTTCTCTTAACCATTTTGAACCCCCTTCTTTTTTCGGGAATTTCTGCCATCTCTCAAGTCAAACCCTTTGGCGCAGTCCGTACGATTCTTCTCCGAGCCTTTCCGTCACCTGAAATCCTTCACGATGGCCAGCAGTTCGGAAAACGCAGTCAAGTATGAGGACAGCATGTGGACCTAGCAACTCTTATCGGGTACTTCGCCAAACAAGATGAAGCCAGAAAAGCCTTTCTGGACCTGGATCGGCAAGGATTCCGCCGCGCCGTTTTGGTGCACAAGGCCGCGAACGGAGAGGTTCACATAACGGATCCCTTCCTCTGGTTCCGTGCTTACGGCGTGACTTTGGCGGCCGTCCTCTCCGGGGGGATTGCCGGAGTTGCTTCTCGCGTCCTGCCCTGGTTGGGCTTGCTTCCGAGCGGGAACCTTTTTCCGCTGCCCGTGTTCCTGGCCGCGGCCCTAATCGGCGGTCTGGCCGCGCTGCTATGGCTGCGCCGCTCCAAGCATGGGGTTGAGTCCGGGATCAGGCATGATCACGCCCGCTGGCTGGTGGCCGGGGAAACAGTCCTGATTCTCCAGGCCTCCGTCGAATCCTTACCGCGTCCGGTGGCTTTGCTGCGGGAAAGCGGCGATATCCCTCCGGTGCTGTTCATCATGCATCCCAAGTGCGAGCGGCGGAGCGAGGGGCGAGGCCCCGAGGTAAAGCTTTCACCGACCCAGGTTCTGGAACATGCGCTCCGCCATGCCAGGGAGCAGCAGATGGACCCAAGGCCGCAGCGCAATGCCGAACTGCTCAAGCGCCTCAAGCAGTCCCGGCAGTGGGTGCATCAGATCTGCGCGGACCTTGCCGCGGCGAGCCGCCTGGAACAGAAAGCCACGCCGGCTGCCGATTGGATTCTGGATAACGAGTACATCCTGGAAGGCAATGCCCGTGATGTTCTGCGGAACCTGCCCCGGCGCTTTTACCAGCAGCTGCCCAGCCTGGCCTCTGATCCCTACCGGGGGCTGCCGTGCATCTACGGTCTGGCCAAGAATCTCGTTTCCCATACGGAAATGCGTCTGGACCGGGAAAATATCCTGGCCTTTATCGAGGCCTACCAATCCGTGCGCCCGCTGACCATCGGCGAACTCTGGGCCATTCCCCAGATGCTGCGCCTCGCGCTGATCGAAAGCATCCAGAGTCTGGCCATTACCGCCCTGGCGGACCTGCGCGAACGTCAGTTGGCCGACTTTTGGGCGAACCGGCTGATCGTCGCCAATCGTCGCGATTCCAATCAACTTTTCGTGATCCTGGCGGAACTTGCGAAAGCGGAGCCGCACCCCAGCCCTTATTTCGGGGCGCAGTTGGTCGGCCTGCTCTATGACGAGGCGATCGCCTTGGCGCCGGTCAAGAACTGGCTTGAGCGCACGCTCAAAACCCTCCTGCCCGATCTCAATCGGCGTGAGCTGAACCGGCAGACCAGGGAGCAGTTGGCCAGCGGCAATGCCTTCACCAGCCTGCGCCAGCTTGCTTTGTTGGACTGGCGGGAGATCTTCGAGAAGCTCAGTCGGGTGGAGCAGATGCTGCGCCACGATCCGTCCGGAGTCTATCCCCAGATGGATTTCGCAACCCGCGACCGCTGCCGGCGGGCGATTGAAGAACTCGCCCGCGCTGCCGCCCAGAGCGAGGAACAGATCGCGGAGCGCGTCATCAGGCGGGCGACGCTGGCCCAGCGTGAAGCACCAACCGATGAACGGCGCAGCCATGTCGGCACCTGGCTGGTCGGGGAGGGGAGGGCGGAACTGGCCCGGTTGCTTGCCTGCCGGGAAACGCTCCGTTACCGCATCCTGGAATGGACCCATGGCCACCACACCGCCGTCTATTTCTTCGGCATCGGCGGCTTCACGGCGCTGTTTATTTTTCTGCTCGTCGTCTTTGGCCTGAGCCCCGGCTTCGACCAGGCAGAATCCTCGCTCGTTGTCCGCCTTGCTTTGGTGCTGCTCCTGCTGATTCCGGTCAGCCAATTGGCGATCGAGGCGGTCAATTATCTGATCACGCGCCTTCTGCCGCCCCGGTCCCTGCCCAAGATGGATTTCGAGGATTCGGGGATTTCCGATGCCTTCCGCACCCTGGTGGTGGTGCCGATGATGCTGGTGGACGCGGAGACGATCCGCGCAGAGGTTGAGAAGCTGGAGATCCGCTATCTGGCCAACAAGGAAGCAAACCTGCTCTTCAGCCTGTTTACGGATTACACCGATTCAGCCACGCTTTCGCGGGAGGACGACCGTGCGCTGCTCCAGGCCGCGAGCGCCGGTCTGGCCGAGCTCAATCTACGCCATGGCGGCGAGCGCTTTTTTCTCTTCCATCGGGAGCGCACCTGGAGTGAATCGGAGCAGAAATTCATCGGCTGGGAGCGGAAACGGGGGAAGCTTGAGGAGCTGAACCAATTGATCGACGGCACCCGGCCCGAGACCGCTGCCCCTCTGGTTTACGTGGGCGACCCGGATCAATTGGCGGACATCCGCTTCATTATTACCCTGGACAGCGACACCCAGTTGCCGCACGCCTCGGCCCGCAGGCTGGTCGAAACCCTGGCCCATCCCCTCAATCAGCCCCGCTTCGATGGGTTGGGCAGGATCATGGCCGGGTACACCATCATCCAGCCCCGGGTGAGTCCGAGCCTGCCGAGCACGAGCGTTTCGATTTTCAGTCGGCTTTTCAGCGATGCGGTGGGGACCGACCCCTATACCCAGGCGATCTCCGATGTCTATCAGGACTTGAGCGGGGAAGGGTCATACCACGGCAAGGGGATCTACGATGTCCGCGCCTTCAGCCGCGTGCTCTCGGGCCGGTTGCCGGAAGAGTGGGTGTTGAGCCACGACCTGATCGAAGGGGCGCATGTCCGGGTGGGGCTGGCCAGTGATATCGAACTCTTTGATGAATTTCCCCAAGGGTACCAGAGCTACAGCAGCCGGGCCCATCGCTGGATTCGCGGCGACTGGCAGATCGCGGCCTGGATTTTTCCCCGTGTTCCCCTGGCGGCAGGCGGTCGCGGAGCCAACCCGCTTTCCCTCTTGAACCGCTGGAAGATCCTTGACAACCTGCGCCGCAGTTTCTTGCCTGCCGCGAGCCTGGCCCTGTTGATTGCCGCCTGGCTCATCTCCCCGAGAACCGGCGGAGTCGTCGCGCTGGTGGTTGGCGGGCAACTGCTCTTTCACCCCCTGGCGCAGACCTTCACCCAGGCGACCACCCGCGAGGGCTGGAAGTACTTTGCTCCGTCGAAGCTGTTGCACGACCTGTTGCGGGCCTGCGCCGATGCCGCGCTCTTGCCGCACCAGGCCGCGGTGGCTCTGGATGCCATCGGCCGGGCCTGTTACCGCAGCATGATCTCCCGACGCGACTTGCTGGAGTGGACGGCGCAGGCAAATCATCATTGGCGCGTTTGCCGCCGACAGCTGCTCTTCGTCGCAGGCCTGGCCACGGGGAGCATCTTCAGCATCAGCGTGGGCTGGGCGATCTGGTGGGTCAGGCCGGATAATTTGCCGCAGGCCGCTTTCTGGCTGATGGTGTGGTTTTTTTCCCCGCTGCTCGGTTGGCTCCTGAATCTGCGGCCCGATGCGCAGCAGCGGGTACAAACGCTGCCGGAAACCGACCATCGTTTCCTCCGGCAGGTCG
>DASWIU010000108.1:0-17908 GCA_036397515.1 Desulfurivibrionaceae bacterium
TGCCGGGCTGTGCCCACCCGGTTCAAAATCACCCCGCCGATCTTCACCTCCGGATCAAAACGCTGGCAGCCCAAGACCAGGGCCGCCACGGTGCGGGTGGTCTTGGTGCAGTCAACCACCAGCAGCACCGGCAGACCCAAGGTCTTGGCAAGCTCGGCCGTGCTGAAGGTTCCCTCGGCATCAACCCCGTCATACAGGCCGCGGTTGCCCTCGATGATGACCAGCTCCCGCCCGTGCGCATGGGTGCGAAAAGAATACCCGAGCGCTTCCGGGGTCATGAGGTAGGGATCGAGATTGTAGCAGGGATAGCCTGCGGCCAGGGCCAGCCAGCCGGCATCAATGTAGTCCGGCCCCTTTTTAAAGGGCGCGACCAGCCGCCCCTGCCCGGCAAAGGCGGCGGCCAAGCCGACGGCGATCACGCTTTTTCCCGAGCCCCCTCCCAATCCGGCCACCACCAGGCCCTTTGCTGAATATCCTTGTTCCGCGGCCAACCCCTTCCCTCCCGTAATCATCATCCCCGGTAACTTTATAATATAATCATCCCGCGCACAGGAAACCATCTGGCCTCTCCGCTGTCAAGCGGTTGCACTGCCAGCCCGCGGCAAGAGCCGAGATTGGCAAAGATTTTGACGAAGTTTTCGCCATATGGTACCTTGGCCACCTTGCACACCGCAACGGCCGTGCTTATATATATCCCACTTTGGCTGTTTGCCGTTGCTTGCCGCGCCAGGCCTTATTTCTGAAACGCCATCTGCTTTTCTCGCGAGATTACAAAGCGGAGCTATGATTTTCAACCATTTTGAAGGATGAGGACACCCTATGTCTGCCCAGCAGGAAGATCTGAACAAGATCATTGAAGAACTGGAACAAAAATGTATTGAACTCCCGGACAATATCGTGGCCCACCACCATCTGGCCCTGGTCTACCGCAAGGCCGGCAGAACCGCCGACGCCATGCGCTCCCTGGAAAGATGCCTGGCGATCGACCCCCAGGCCGTGGAGGCCCTGATCAACATCGGGGCCATGTATTTTGAGCAGGGCGAGCTGGACAAGGCGCTGGCCGCAAACCAGGCGGCGGTGCAGGTCAATCCGGCCCTGGCCCAACCCCACAACAACATCGGCCTCATCTGGCAACAGAAAGGCGAGAGCGACAAAGCCATCGAGGCTTACACCTTGGCCACCATGAACGATCCGAAGATGCACATGGCCTGGATCAACCTGGCCTCGGCCCAGGTCATGGCCGGCAATTTCGATCTTGCGGTCAAGGCGGCCAAGGAAGCGGTGAAGCTTGAGCCGGATATCCCCATGGCCCACAACAACCTCGCGGTGGCGCTCTATTACAACAAGGATTTTAAGGCAGCCCGGAAGTCGCTGGCCAAGGCGAAGGAGCTCGGCTATGCCGTTGACCAGCGCCTGGTCGAGGCCATCGAGAAAGAGCTGTAATCATGGTGAAAGACGCACAGATAAAGGTCCGGCCCTGGTGCCCGTTCTGCGGCCAGGCAGTGGGCCGCCCCCAGGAACCGGTGCAGCGCAAGCTGAACGAATTCACCATGGGCGAGTGCCAGTGCGGCGCGACCTATACCTGCGATCCCACCGGCTTCAACGTGGGAGCGGCCATGGTCGAGGCCATCGTCCATGCCTGCGACGACAATTGGGATCTGGCCTGGGAACTGCTGCCGGACGAGGATTATCTCACCGGCCGCATCGACAATTACGACGAGCAGACCCATCAGGTCTTCGAAACCAAGAATGTCGATGGCCGCAAGGTCTCGGGGGTTCTCTATTTTGTCCGGCTCAACCGGGAACTGGCCACCCTGGCCAACCGTCTGCATGCGGACAAGAATGCCAAGGCCGGCGCCCTGTGCCGGGAAGATCCGGCCAGCGACCTGCCGCCCATGGAACCAGTCCTCGACCCCAAACGCAAAAAGAAGCGGGCCGACAAGGTCAGTGTCACCAAAATGGTGGCGGAGCAGGACATCGACGGCCTGGTGGACCTGGCCTTCGACGATCTCAAGACCCTGCGTTTCATCCAGCGGTTGCTCTATGACCCGGACGAAAGCAAACGCTGGCAATACGCCCATATCCTGGGGCAGGTTTGCCGGCGGCTTTCCACCCGGAAACCCGGGGCGGTGAGCGACCTGCTGCACCGACTGTTCGAGGCCTGTTCCGATTCCGCCGCCGCCCACTGGGGGCTGCTGGAATCCATCGGCTCCATCATCGCGGCGCGGCCCGACATCTACGGCGCCTTTGCCCGGCACCTGCTCATGCACCGGGGGGTTCCCTCCACCAGGGTGCAGGTGCTGTGGGCCTTGGGGACGCTGGCGGAAAAACGGCCGGACCTGGTCCGCGCCACCCCGTTTTACAGCCTCTTTCCCTTTGTCACCCACCCCGAACCAATCACCAGGGGGCACGCGGTCCGGCTTATGGGACGGATTATTGCCACCGAGGTGGAAAACGAGATTGAAAAACTGACCGGCGACCAAGCCGAATTAACCATTTATGAGCAGGGGCAACCCGTGCATACCACCGTGGCGGAACTTGCCAAGGAAGCACTGGCCCGGCTGCACACCGCAAAAGAGCCCAAAAATGACTGAACCGCACAAGCAGGAAGAGGAAGTGAAGGAAGAAAAAAGCCAGGCCCAACTCGACTACGAGGCAGGCCAGGAATTTCTCAAGAATCTCGAACCGGCCCAGGCAGCCAATGCCTTTCACAATGCCCTCATCGCCTTTGAGCTTGAAGGCAATGAAAACGGCGTTGCCAATGCGGCGGACAAACTGGGCGATATCTGCGCGGCCCGCGGCGATGTGGCAACGGCCATAAGCCATTACGACCGGGTCTATGCCATCTGCCAGAAGCACACGGACCGCTTCAGCCTTTTTTCCATCGAAAAGAAAAAGGCCAAGCTCATGTACGACGCCAAGGATTACGACCAGGCCATCCGGTTGTATAACGAGGTGCTTGATGAATACGGCGCCCTGCGCGATCCCCAGGGCTCGGTGGATACGCTGGAAATTCTGGCGGAACTCTATCTGACCAAAGGGGAAAAGAGCAAGGCCGCGGATGCCTACCGGACAATAGCGGCGATCCACACAAGCTTCAAGCACAGCCGCCATGCGGAGAAATTCCTGCAAAAAGCGGCGGAGACCGAGAAGGAATAAAAAAGGTGCGAGGTTCAAGGCACAAGGCACAAGGTGCAAGGTGCAAGGTGCAAGGTGCAAGGCGCAAGGATTAGTTTTTTCCTTTCGTTTAGCCTTTAACCTTTAGCCTGAGAGTCTAGAATCACCGCGGCGATGGGCCAGCGGCTTGCCCCCTTTTCCTCCCCTGCCATTTCGACGGAAAGGTTGTGGAGTATCCGCTGCAGAGAGGCAAGATTGACCGTGGGGTAGGATTTTCCCGGCTCGAATCCGGAAAAGCCGCAGACATGCCCCTTGCCGTCAATGACCGTGGGAATCCCGTAAGTCCGACAGTTCACCGGCCGTGCCTCATAGCAGAGACAAAGGCCCTGGTCATCAAGAAGCGGACACCGGATCCGAGCCACGGACGGATCGAGTCCCGCAGCCATGATCTGCTCCCAGGCTTGCCGGGCCTCCTGCGCCGCAGCAGCTATCGCTTCCAGCACCGTGGGATCCAACCGCTGCAAATGGGTCTGAAGATTGACCGCCTCAACAAGTGACACATCAAAAACAGCCTGGCAGCAATCCGCGCACCCCTTGCCGCAGGCGATCTCCTCGGGATGCGCCTGGCGCACCGCCTCGAATGCCTGATCGATGGCGACAAAAAGCTTGTCCAAATCATTGAGCATGACCAGCCTCACCCCCCCAAAAAGCTAACCGAAACATCACAAAAAAAACCTGATTAGCGTTAATCTTCCGCAGAGCACTAAAAATGTCATTCCCGAAACGCTTCTGGTCGGGAATCCAGTTTCTAACTGACTGAAATCATGGATCCCCGACAAAGACGCTCGGGGATGACGGGCTTATTGCGGAAGATTAGTGTTAATCACAAAAAAAAATGCAGAGGAAACCCTCTGCATTTTTCAGATACCAACTAAGAAACCAAAAAAACTACCGATTTTCTTCGTCCTTGGCCCGGCCTTGTGCAGCGTACATGGTGGTGCTGCCGCTGGACCAGAAAGTCATCTTGCCTTCCTTTACCAGATCGTTGGCCGCGTTTTTCACATCACGGGGGCCGGCTTCGGGATCACAGGCATAAAAATCCTTTACATAGAGCTGAGCCTTGGGGCCGGTCAACGCTTTTTCAAGAATTTTGGCTTTCAACTCTTCTTTGCTTAATGCCATGGTATTTACTCCTTTCAATAAGGGTTTACGCAAGCACATCGACAATCAAAAGAACAAGGCCAGTAGTTCGCAGAACTAAGGAACCACTGACCCTGATTCTAGTGAAGACCGTTCACCTTACTTGATGTGGCTGGTGAACTTGAACTGGGTGGTAGTTCTCCAAGTATCATAGGCCAGACGATAATCGTCAACGGACTTGATGGTGAAGGGGATACCGGTCTTTTCAAAGAATTTCTCCCAGCCGATCCGTGCTGCCCACTCGCCAACACGCTCGTACTTGCGGGCGTCCTTGGCGTAGGTCTCAAGGATATTCTTCACTGCGGCAACGGTCTCCGGCCACCGGGGCGGGGTGTTGGGCAGAAAGGGAATAACCAGCTTGGAGAACATCGGCATGGACCTGGAGTTGGAAACCTTGCCGCCAACCAGGATCGCGATACCGTCGCCGTCCGGATCAGCCAAAGGCATGGCCGGGCACATGGTGTAGCAGTTACCGCAGAACATGCAGCGCTCGGCGTTTACCTTAACGGACTTTACGTCCTCGCCCTTGCTGTTCTTCGCCGTCGCAGGCTTAACCGCGCCCAGAGGACAGGCGGAGATGGCCAGGGGCAGCTCGCAGAGGCCGCTGATCGCATCGTGGTCGATCATCGGCGGTTTACGATGCACGCCGAGGATGGCGATGTCGGAAGCATGAACCGCGCCGCACATGTTCAGGCAGCAAGCCAAAGCAACACGAACCTGGGCCGGCAGCTTGTGGCTGACGAAGTAGTCGAACAGCTCATCCATAACCGCCTTAACCACGCCGGAAGCGTCGGTGGCCGGAGTATGGCAGTGAACCCAACCCTGGGTGTGTACGCAGTTGCTGACGGAAGCGCCAGTACCGCCAACCGGGAAACGGTTGCCACGGCTCTTCAGGTCGTCCAGCAGGGGCTGAACCTTGGCCTTATTGTCCACCATGAACTCAACATTGTTCCGGGTGGTCCAACGCAGATAGCCATCGCAATGCTTGTCCGCAACGTCGCACATTTCGCGGATCAGCTCGATGCTGATGAGACGGGCCGCACCAATACGGACGGTGTAGCACTCGTCGCCGCTCTCGCCCTTGTGCATCAAAACGCCGGGCTGAATGATCTCATGGTACAGCCATTTGCCGTAGTTCTTTTTGACTACCGGCGGGAAAAACTGCTCGTAATGTGGCGGACCGATGTCTGTGATTCTGTCGGCCATCGGATTAGCTGGATCGTAACCCATGATAATTCCTCCTTATATCGTGAAATCAGATAAGTTCAATGTAGTATCAGCAACAGCCAAGCACCTTACTGGGCGTTACGCTTGCGGAATTCAACAACATCACGCTCAAAGCCGCCTTCAACCTCATCTTCCTGCCAGAACACATAGGGGTTGGAGCGGGGCTCTTTCACATGCTGCGGCACAGGGGTGATTTCCATAACCTTCAGGAAGGTGGGCAACCCGATGCGCATGATGGTCTCACCAACACGCTCGCGGTTTTTGCCGACTTCCATCCACCAATCCCAGATCTTCTCGATCACTTCGATGATCTCGGCGAATTCGGTCTCCGGATTAACCTCGATGAAGGGAACGGTCATGGTGGCGAACTGGGCGCCGTCAAGAATCGGGGCCTTGGCGCCGACACAGATGGTTGCACCCTGCTTCGCACCGGGACGCAGTGCGCGGGGCATTACGTTGATGCAATGCATACAGCGGGTGCATTCGGAATTGTCGATCTTGAGGGTGTCGCCTTCCATCCACATACATTCGGTGGGGCAGAGGTCAAGAACCTCGGCCTTGATGTCGAACTTGCCCCAGTCTTTACCGGAATGGGCGCCGGCGTTGGGGATGAATTCGCCCTTGATGTAGCCCTTAACCGCGGCCTGATCAATGCGGATGTCGTCCCGCCAGGTGCCGATAACAGCAAAGTCGGAACGGGCGATGGCTGCAACACAGTCGTTGGGACAACCGGAGAATTTGAATTTGAACTTGTAGGGGAAAGCCGGACGATGGATCTCGTCCTGATAATGCATGGTCAGGCTGTGGCAAAGATTCTGGGTGTCATAGCAACCCCACTCGCAACGAGCCCGGCCGAGACAGCACTCGGGAGTACGCAGGTTGGAGCCGGAACCGCCGAGATCCTGATTCAAATTATGGGTCAGGTCGTAGAACAGGGGCTCCAGGTTCGGGGTGGTGGTGCCGAGCAGAACCAGGTCGCCGGTGGAACCGTGCATGTTGGTCATACCGGAACCGTACTTCTCCCACAGGTCACAGATGTCGCGAAGCTTCGCGCTGCTGTAAAACTTACTGGAAGGCTGGTTCAAACGTACGGTGTGGAAATGGGCCACGCCGGGGAACCTGTCCGGCACGTCCGAGTAACGGCCGACAATACCGCCACCGTAACCGAAAACACCGACGATGCCGCCGTGTTTCCAATGGGTAATCTTGTCCCTGAAAGACAGCTCAAGCTGACCCAGAATATCAAAACATTCGGGTTTTTTCTCTGCCTGACGCTTCAGGTCAGTGACGAAACTCGGCCATGGGCCTTTTTCGAGCTCGTCCAACAAAGGCGTATCATGCTTCGGCATTGTCGATTCCTCCCTTACTAAGGTAAATTAATAGGTTTCCAATAAATAAACAGTTCGCCCCGCACCGGTATTTCCCACTCGCAGCACAAGGAGGGGCTTTCGAGGCAGGGCGATTGTAACTACATGCAACAATGTGAACAGTGATTCAGTCAGAGGACCATAGCCAGTGAAGCACTCTTTGTCAATAAAAAATGACATGCTTTCAGCACCTGTTTTTCTCCGCGGCGCTCTTTGTTCTTTTCCCTTGCCACACGGGGTTTGCCGGTCTGATTTCCAACGGCAATCCAGCGCCGGCGTCATCCCCATTTGCTGCGATTTTTTTCTCCCGAACCGGCACACGCACGAAGGGGTTTATCTCCTCTTTTTTTTCCTGTACAGTGAAGCCAATCCTTAAAAGCCCAGCCGCTCTTGTTATACCGGCAAGGCCAAGGTTATTTCGTGACGCTGCCTTACCCGTGAGGAAACTCCTGTGCCGAGACCAAAAAAAATACGCCGTTGCGAAGGCTCCATCTGCGGCAAAGCCTTCAAGCCCACCCGCATCCCCCTGGCGGAATTGCCGCACATCCCCCTTCTCCAGGATGAGCTGGAAGCCTTGCGGCTTTGCGACTTGCAGGGTTTGACCCAGGAGCAGGCCGGAGGCAGCATGGGAATATCCCGAGGAACGGTGCAGAGAATTCTGACCATGGCCCGGCGCAAGGTAGCCCAGGCCCTGGTAGAGGGGGCGGCCCTCATCATCGAAGACAGCCCCGCGCTCCCGCCCGCACTCCAGAAAAAAATCAAGGAGTGAGTTCAGTGCCCCTCACCGTGACAGTTGCCGCCCCCCTTGCAGGCCTGGGTGGGCTCCATCAGAATCAGTTTGTTTTCCAGCATGCCGGACACCACCTCGGCCACCGTGGTAAAGGCCTGCCGGGCGGCAAAGTAGACCTCAATGCCCACCTGGGCGAAGCCCTGTAGCGGTCTCGCCCCCATCCCCGCCACGAGAATGGCGTGCACCCCATGCTCCTTCAGCATGCCCACCGGCTCCATGCAGCCGCCTGCGCCATGCGCGACACTGGCAACCGTATTCACCCCCACCACCTTGCCGTTTTCCACATCGACCAGGGTAAACAGGTCACAATGTCCGAAGTGTTCGGAACGTCCGCCCTCAAGGCCGCCCGGGTTGTTTGAGGGAACCGCTATCCGTTTCTTGTCCATGATATTTCTCCTTCCGCTTTGCCGCGGGTTTGTTTTTTTGTGCGCTCGTTTATTCCGCCTCGGCCGCTGGCCCGAAAATCCTGTCGCTGAATTTCACATACCAGGCCGCGGACTGGACCTGGATAATATAGGATACCGCGATGACCAGCGCGGCATCCGCGCCCTTGCTCCCGAAGGCATTGATGGCGATGGCCAGGGCGATGGAAAGGTTGCGCATCACCGTGCCGTATACCAGGGCGATGGCGTCGCCGCGCTTAAAGAACATCCTGCCGATCACGGTGCTCAGGCCGAAATTCAAGCCATACATGATGAGCAGCGGCGCCAAGATTCCGCCGAGGATGGCCGGATTTTCGGAGATCCCCTTGGCCTTCAAGGCAATGGCCACAAAGACAATGCCCAGCACCCCCACCGTGGACAGGGAGGGAAAACGGACCGCCCAGGTTTTCTTGAATTCCTGCGGTCCGTATTTCTGCAAAAACACCTGCCGGGTAAGATAGCCAAGAGCCATGGGGAGAAAGACGATGATCACGATCTGTTTGACCACCAGCAGCAGATCCACCTCCACCCTGGCGCCCATGAGCGCCTGCACATAGAAGGGGGTGGCCAGCGAGCCCAGGGTAAGGCCGATGACGGTCATGTTGACGGCGGCGGCGAGATTGCCCTTGGCAAAGCCGGTCCAGGAGATGGTCATGCCGCTGGTGGGAAGCAGGGAGGCGAGCAGCAGCCCCAGGGCCATGTACGGCTGGTCCCGGAAGAAAACCAGCCCCAGGCCATAGGCGACAAAGGGGACAACGAGGAAGTTAAGGCACTGGGCGGAAAGCTGCAACCGGACATTCTTGATCCCGTCCTGCAAAGCCTTGATGTTCAGGGTCACCATCATGGGGTAGACCATGAGAAAGGTGAAGGGCAGGATCAGCCCCTTGAGAATGGTTAAGGATTCGGGGGCGGCGCCGAGCCCGAAGAGGTAGCCCGCCGCCATCATGGCCGGAATGACCACCACCAGCCGCTTGTTGATCTTGATCAAAAAATTCCACATGGAGATATTCCTCACGATCTCGAATTTACAAAAAAAACACACCCCTCATTCTGTGCATATGCCCACAATAAACAAGGGGAAACCGAGTGTCAAGCTGGAAATTAAGTAAAAAAGAAAACATTTAAACAGCCGCCCGAAAGGTTTGACAGAAACCGTCAAGCGCGATAGGCTATCGCGCATCCGGACGACATATTATTGATACTCACTTTTCATACTTTTCATAATAAGGACTGTTGCCATGGGAAAAAAAATCGTGATCATCGGCGGGGTTGCCGCCGGACCTAAATCCGCCTGCCGGGTAAAACGGTTGCTGCCCGATGCCGAGGTGACCATCATCGATCAGGACAGCCTGATCTCCTACGGGGGCTGCGGCATCCCCTACTATGTTTCCGGCGATGTCTCCGATGAAAAGGAACTGCGCAACACCAGCTTCCACATGACCCGGGACGAAGCCTTCTTTCTCAAGGCCAAGGGGGTCACGGCCCGAACCAACACCAAGGCTCTGGCCATCGACCGCAAGGCAAAGGTCGTGCATGTCGAGGACGTGAACACCGGCGCGCAGGAGTCCATCCCCTACGACAATCTGGTCCTGGCCACCGGCGCCCGGCCCAACGTCCTGCCCATTCCCGGCGCGGATCTCGACGGGGTGTTCACCATCAGCGACCTGCACAAGGCCATTGCCATCAAGGAGCGGATCGCCAAGGGCGAGGTGAGCCGGGCAGTGGTCATCGGCGGCGGCGCCATCGGCATCGAGATGGCCGAGGCCTTCACCGAACTGTGGGGCCTTGAAACCACCATCCTCGAATTCATGCCCCAGATTATGCCCCGGCTGGTGGATTGGGATTTCGCCCGCATGCTGGAAACGCATCTGCGGGAAAGCGGGGTGGCGGTGTTCACCGGCGAGGGCGCCTCGGCCATTGAGGGCAAAGACGGCAAGGTCTGCCGGGTGGTCACCCCCAAGCGGACCCTGGAGGCGGATCTGGTGGTGATGGCCGTGGGGGTAAGAGCACGAAGCGAGCTGGCCCAGGAGGCCGGGCTGCTCGTCTCGGCCATGGGCAATATCATGGTCAACGAACGGCTCCAAACCTCGGACCCGAACATCTATGCGGCCGGGGATTGCATCGAGGTGAAAAATAGCATCACCGGCAAGGGCTCCATCGCCCCCATGGGTTCCCTAGCCAACAAGGAGGGCCGCATCGTCGGCGACAACATCGCGGGCATCCCCACCAAATACAAGGGTTGGATCGGCAGCTTCATCATGAAGGCCTTTGAGCGCTGCATCGCCGCCACCGGCCTCTCTCTCGACGCAGCTCTGGCCGAGGGGTTTGCCGCTGCCGCCGTAACCACCGCCCAGTCGGACCGGGCCCATTTTTTCCCCAGCCAGGCCGTGATTCCGCTCCGGATCATCTTTGACCTCAAGACCCGCAGGGTTCTCGGCTGCCAGGGCTTCGGGCCCGTGAGCGATGCGGTGCTGGCCCGGATCGACGCGGCCGCCGGCATCATCGGCCAGGGCGGCACCATCGATGACCTCAGCCAACTGGAAATGGCCTATGCCCCGCCCTTTGCCACGGCCCTCGACGCCCTGAATGCCACGGCCAACGTGGCCGACAACCTGTGTGCCGGACGGCTGCGCTATGTAAGCACCCGAGAGTTTCTTAACTGGATGGACGATTTTTCCAGCCGGTCGGACTGGGTGGCCCTTGATCTCCGCCACCCCAACGAGGCCGGCCCCTTTGTCGAGAAATACGGCAAGGAGAAATGGCTCTCCCTTCCCTACATCGAGATCCGGGAGCGCCACCAGGAGTTACCGAAAAACAAAACCATGCTCATCATCTGCGACGCAGGCACCCGCTCTTCCGAGATTCAGGTTTTCCTGGACCATGCGGGGCTGGCCAACAACCTGGTCCTGGGCGGCGGCTTCAACCTCATTCGCCGGATGGGCGTGGCCTGGTGGCCCAGCTGATCTCAAACACCATCCCGCGCAGGAGGATGATCGCCCGCCCCATACCCGCGGCGGCCATCCTCCTGTTGTGCCTGCTGGCCGCGGGGACGGCGCTGGCGACCGACCCCGTCCCCGCGGCAAAGATCACTGCCCAACCCGGCGCAGTCCGAGCCCTGGCCGATGCAGCCTATGGCGAGACCCTCTCCGCCCTGATCAAAACCGCCGGCCAGCGCATAGATCTTGCCATGTTTCTTTTCAAAACCAGCCCGGCCAGGAACAACCGCCCGGCAGGACTGGTCAGGGAACTGGTGGCGGCGAGACAACGGGGGGTGGAGGTGCGGGTTATCCTGGAATATTCCAGCCGTGACCAGTCCCTCAACCGGACGAACCAGGAAACAGCCCAAATCTTACGACAAGGCGGGGTCGCGGTGTTTTTCGATTCGCCCGGTCGGACCAACCATGCCAAGCTGGCGGTCATCGACCGGCGCTACTGTCTGGTGGGAAGCCACAATCTCAGCCAATCGGCCCTCAAGTACAACCATGAGTTTTCCCTGTTGCTCGACAACCCCGCCCTGGCCGAGGAGATCCTGGCCTACCTGGACACCATCCTCAAATAAAAGCCCGCGGTAAGCTGATATTGCTTCGGTGGTTAAATATCTAAACCGTCATTCCCGCGAAGGCGGGAATCCAGAGGGATGGATGCCCGACGAAAGCATTCGGGCATGACGTAATTAATCGCCGGGTCAATAGCTTGCAGCTGTCAATCGTCCTTTCTCACTTCTTCCTTCTGACAATCCGCACCTTTTTCGTCGCCCCGCCGCTCCCCCCGCTGCCCGGAGCAACGCGGCGCACCAGCACCTTCTTTTTCAGCGGCGCCGCGACGGATTCCTGCTCCGCGCCGCCAGTCCCGGACAGAGGCCGGGTAAAGGTGCAGCCGGCCCTGGGGCACCGCAGGGAGAGCCTGCCGTCAAGATTCTTTTTTTCCACCAGAAACGGCGAGTCGCAGACCTGGCAGGCAATGGCATGGGGTTTGGACCAGGCCATGAATTCACAATCCTGCTCGGGACAGACATAAAAAATCTTCCCGGTCGGCGTATGCTTGGTCACCACGGTGCCGGTTCGGCAGACCGGACAAAGCAGCCCCGGCCCGCCGTCTTTTTCGTAGGAAGCGGAATACCGGCATTCGGGATGCCCCGAACAGTACCAGTACTTGCCGAAACGATCTTCCTTCAACCACAACACCCTGCCGCAGTCGGGACATGCCTTGACCAGCTCCGCCGCACCAGCTGGACCCGCCTCCACGGCGGGAGAAAGCGGCCCTGCCGCCGAAGGTAGCGGTTCATCCATGGAGGCCGGAGCCTCGGCAAACATCTTTTCCGTGGCCGCGGCAAGCTCCGGCGAGGCAACCTGTTCCATTGCCGCAGGTTCTTCCAAAGCTATGGGCTCCTGGTCCTCCTCCCTCTGGACCTCGACCGTTGCCGCGCCGCTCTCTGCGGCTTCACCCTCTCCCGCGGCCAAGGGCTGCGCCGGTTCCTCGACTGCCGGCGTTGGGACGTCAGTCGCCTCCAGGCTCGATTCCGGCACCAGTTCCGCCCCGGCGACATCCCGCGCCCCTTTTTCCGCCTGGACCGGGGCAACCCCTTCCCCGGAAGCCGAAACCTTTGCGGGCGCCCCCTCTTCGGGCAGCCTGATAACGCTGCGCGAGCTGATCCCCCGTTTCTGGGTGGCAACCGGCACCGCCATTTTCACCAGCACCTCGCCCCGCATCATCATGGTCTGATCAAACTGTTGCAGGGCAAAGGCCAAAAGTTTCCTGCCGCTCACCGCCTCCTCGATGGTCTGGGCCAGATAGGCGGAAAGCTGAATCCCCTTCATCGTCGGAAAGGCGCGGTTCATAACGCTGACCAGCTTGAGGGTGTTCTCGGCGCAACGGAAAGAGCCGTCCGGCATCATCCTCAGATAATTGTTGTCGAGCATCTGCTGGAGCATGGCCACGGTCATCGGGTCGATCTCCAGGAAGAAATCGGCAAGATCGTTGGCCAGCCCCTCAAAGCTGTAATATTCCGGGGGCAGGCCGGTATTTTTTTCCGGGAGGATCTGCACGCAGCGGAGCGGTTGCCCCGGTTGCACCCCGGCCAAAGGAGAGGGCGGGGCCAGGAGTTCATGCTCCTGACAGCCGGGATAGATGGCGAGAAACCCCTTGTCCGCCAACACCTTGGTGCTGCCCTGAAAAAGGCAGTCTTCCCCGGCCTCCACCGTCACGGCGAGCAGCTCCCCTCGCGCCTCTTTCATCTGGCTGGCCAGGGCCCTGGCCCAGACCAGCCGGTAGATCCTGTCCTCGGCAGGCCCCAGTTTTCCGGCAAGCTCTTCCGGACCCAGCGCGGGCTCGGTGGGCAAAATCAAGCCCCGGGTATCTTCCAACCTGATTTCCGGCCCCAGACCGGCGGCTCCCAACCTTTTGCCGACCTGCTCCCTGATCTTGGCAAAGAGGGCAACCGGGGCGCCCTGATCCATGGCCGGGGGAAGAAAAGCGGTGACCAGCCCCAGCCAGCGGCCATCCACCTGCACCCCGTAATAGAGATTGCGGATCGCGATCATTGCCGCGAGCGGCGAAAGCCCCCCCTGCGCAACCCCGTCCCGCAACAGCTCCATGAAACGATACGGCTCCGGCGGGGCAACGGCCAGAGGGGAGCCCACCACGTCGCGGACCTGAAACGAGGCATTGTTGAAGAGGTTGATGGCGGCATGCACCTCTTTCTCGTTGCGGAGAAACCCGTCATCCGTGACCCCGTATGCCTCCTGCAGACCGAGCATACAGTCCCCGGCCTCACTGCTGATCTTAACCTTCACTTTCCATCTGGCGATCGGGGTGTACATCCGAATCTCGGTTTCCCTTTCCGCCAGCAAAAAAAGGGCGGTGAGACTCGGATAATTGAGCGGCAGGCCGTTGGGGCCGGTGCGGCTGCCCAGGAGGCGTTGCAGATGCCTGCCCAGATAGGATTCAAAAAGCATCCTGACATAGGTTGCCGCGCCCTTCTCGTCGCTGACCGGCTCCACCCGCCGGAATGCCCCCTGGAGCGCCTCTCCGGCAAGGCCCGTCAAGCCGAGCCTCTGGGGCTGTTTACTGCCGGAGGCGATGGTGGCCCAATAGCCGCTGATCAGCCAAGACCAGAACTCCCCCCGCCAGTCACCGTCCAGGGCAAGATATATCTCCCGCCCCTGACAGGCGCGAAGCTGGTCCAAAAACACCTTTTCCTTGGCTTCCGGTCCAAAATCGAAATGCGGCTTTTCCCGATGCAGGTGGTCCTTGGGGGAGACATAGGTGGCCTTGGCCGGAGCCGCCTGGACCAGGATGGTTTCCACTTCTTCGCCGAGCTGATCCGCCAAGGTTTTTGCCTTGGCCGCCGCCTCGACAATGACTACGGGCTTTGCCATGTACCTCTCCCTTACGGATCTTTCGTAACCATTCAGCAGCACCGCATCTGCTTTGTCATCGGCCTGGTCCGCATACGCAGGTATGGCGAACAGGCCTCTTCCGCTCATCCAAGGCACTGCTGAACGGTTACGATTTTTTAACGCGACGACAAAAGGCTGCTGCTCCGGAAAAAACAGTGAAGGAATTCCCCTTCCCGCACGAAAAATAGCATATAATCTGCAACAACTTTATACAATCAATTACCTGATTGGCGTTAATCTTCTGCAGAGCACTAAAAATGTCATTCCCGAAACGCTTCTAGCCGGGAATCCAGTTTCTGACTGACTGAAATCATGGATCCCCGACAAAGACGCTCGGGGATGACAGGCTTATTGCGGAAGATTAGTGCCAATCAGGATTAATTATCAATTGCTTGCCAACCCTTTCCGCCGGAGCCCCCATGCCTTCCCTGATCACCCTCCAAGGCATTGACGAGACCCTGGACAACCTGGAGTTGAAACCGGGCACCCTCAAGGCGGAACTGGCCCGGGTTATCCGCTCGTACTTCGTTGATGACCAAGCCGTCCAAGCCATCACCAGCATCCCCACCGACGAGATCGTCCTCAAAATCTGGGGGCCTTGCCAGGCCGAGGAGCTCAAGGCCAAAAAGAAAAACTTCAGCTCCCTCAAGTCCGCGCTCAACAAATCCCTCAAGGACCTCGACAAGGCGGGAAAAAATCAGGCCGGTATCATCCTGGGCCGCGACAATGTCTTTATTGTTTCCGAAGAGCGCAAGGACGATCTCCTCAAGCAGATGGGGATTTCGCCGAACTCCCCGCATCTGCTCCACGACATGTTCGCGGCCTTCAAAAAATTCTTTTCCGAAAACGTCCCGGGCCAGAATATTCAGGAGGTCAAGGATCTGCTGGCGGAGTTTGAGGAAACGCAAAAAAAACTGCGAGAACTCTCCGGACTTGATCTGGAATCGATCCGTGAAAAAACCGCCGCTGAAACCACGGAGCCGGCGGAAGCCGGCACCTTAGACGCCAGGGAAGAAACCGGAGAAGCGGACACGGTTGAAACCATTGAACTCCATGACGGAGATGAGCTCGAAGTCATTGAGGAGAGCGAAGCGATAGAGGTTCTCGACGAGGAAGTGGAAATCCTCGACGCCGATGAGCTGGAAGAGGTTGTCGAGGAAGAGGCTCCCTTTGGCGAGGGCCCGGGCACGGGAGAAGGTGGGTCGGCGGAGGAAGGGATCACCGAGGAGGTGGAGGTTCTTGACGAGGAGGTGGAAATCCTCGATGCCGGTGACGTGGAGGAGGTTGTTGAGGAAGAGACTCTCTCTGGCGAGGGCTTGGGCGCGGAAGAAGGCGGACCGGCGGAGGAAGAACTCACCGAAGAGGTGGAGGTGCTTGACGAGACCGAGGTCGAAGAGGTTGCGGGCGAAGGCCCTGATCAGACCGAACTCCTTGACGAGGAGATGGAAATCCTCGATGCCGGCGACGTGGAGGAGGTTGTTGAGGAAGAACCCTCCCCCGACGAGGGCTTGGGCGCGGAAGAAGGCGGGCCGGCGGAGGAGGGGCCCACCGAAGAAGTGGAGGTGCTTGACGAGGACGAGGTCGAGGAGGTTGCGGACGAAGGGCTGGACGAGACCGAGTTTCTTGACGGGGAGGTGGAAATCCTCGATGCCGATGCAGTGGAGGAGGTGCTTGAGGAAGAGACCTCCCCCGGCGAGGGCCTGGGCGCGGAAGAAGGCGGCTTGGCGGAGGAGGGCCTCGCCGAAGAGGTGGAGGTGCTTGACGAGGCCGAGGTCGAGGAGGTTGCGGGCGAAGGGCTGGATGAGACCGAGTTTCTTGACGGGGAGGTGGAAATCCTCGAAGAAGAGGAGCTGGAAGAGGTTGAAGAAGCAGCGGAACCCATGGTGGAAAAGCCCCACCAGCCGACGCCGCTCGAGGTTCTCTCAAAATACATCGAGGCGGAAGAGGCGGTGAATCAGGGGGAGTTGCTCCGGGAAACTCAGGAGGAGTTTATCAATCAAATCCTGGAACGTTTCATGCCGAAATTCATCAAAATTCCGGCAGGCAGCTATCTGGTGGGCAGCGCCAGCCCCAAAGGATTGGAACAACCCCTGCGCAAGGCCATGCTCCAGGATTTCTACCTCGGCCAAGCGCCGGTGACCAACGACCTGTTCGACATGTTTGTCCGGGAAACAGGCTACACCACCGATGCGGAGGAAGCGGGCTACGGCATTGTTTTCGAAGGCCGTTGCACCAACAGGGTAGACCCGGAAACCGGCAGGGAGATCTTCAGCCTGACCCGGGGCACCCTTGCCCGCCATGTGAGCGGGGCAAACTGGCGCCATCCCGCCGGGCCGGGCAGCAGCTTGGAGGGCAGACACAACCACCCGGTGGTGCAGGTCAGCCATCACGACGCCATGGCCTTTGCCGCCTGGGCGGGCAAACGGTTGCCCACGGAAGAGGAATGGGAAGCCGCGGCCCGTGGCGCAAACGGCCAGCTCTTTCCCTGGGGCGACAGGTGGCTGGTCGATCACGGCAATTTCGAGGCCGCCTGTTTCGGCGGGACAACCTCGGTCGAGCATTACGGCCGCAAGGCCATGAGCCCCTTCGGCATCCTTGATCTGCTGGGCAACGTTGCCGAATGGACCTCCTCCCCCCACGCCGGGCAGGCGGACTCCCAGCCGGGCCGATCAGGGGAAAGAATCTATATCCTCAAGGGCGGCGCCTGGATCACCGGCGGAACCGTGACCGCGGCCTGGCGGCAGATCGAGCAGGGAAAATATTGGGCAAACACCATCGGCTTCCGCTGCGCTGTATAAAAGCTGTCAGCTGAGACTCTTGCAAAATAATCAGGATGTCATTCCCGAGTGCTTTTATCGGGAATCAATTTTTTGTGAATTCAGTAAGTTATGGATTCCCGCCTCCGCGGGAATGACGATTGTTGGACTTATTCTTTCATTTTGCAAGAGGCTCAGCTATAAGCTGTAGGCTGTAAGCTAGCGCCTAATACTGTATCAATCAGCTCCTCGCTCACCGCATCGGTGATCACCACCTTGCCGATCTCCGTGGGCAGCACGAAAAACGGCCGCCCACCCACGGTTTTCTTGTCCGTTTTCAGGAAGGACTTGATCTGCGGCGGGGAAAATCCCGGCGGAATCTCCGTGGGCAGGCCGTAATCGGCGATGAGCCGGCACACCGCCTCGGCCTGGGCCTGCGGGAAAATGCCTTTGCCCACGGCCAGCCGGCAGGCAGCGACCATGCCCAGGCCAACCGCCAGACCGTGGGCCATGGTATAGTTGGAGGCCGCCTCCACGGCATGCCCCAGGGTATGGCCGAAATTCAGGATCCGCCGCAGATCGGCCTCGCGCTCGTCCGCCGCCACCACCGCCGCCTTGATCTCGCAACAGC
>DASWIU010000109.1:0-12793 GCA_036397515.1 Desulfurivibrionaceae bacterium
CCTGGCCATTACCGCCAAGGTGACCAACAGCCAGACCGAGAAAACCCTGTTTATCATTGAGGTCGAGCATGCCGGGGTGTTCTTGCTGAAAAATATCCCGGAGGAGCATCTGCCCCCGGTATTGTCGGTGGAATGCGCGTCTCTGCTTTTTCCATTCACCCGGCAGATAATCAGCCAGGTTTCGGTGGATGGCGGGTTTATTCCCTTCCTCATGGAGCCGATCAATTTTCATGCCCTGTATGAAAATTCAAAAAGGCAGAAGGCGGCGGAACAGCAATAGCTGTTTGGGGGAGCCGAGAATAAAAAAAGCCCGGCATGTGCCGGGCTTTTTTTTGTGGAATATAGCCGATCAGAATCAAAGAATTTTGGGCTGGAGCATGATAACCAGCTCATTTTTCTTGGTGGACTTGGCGGAGTGGGAGAAGAGTTTGCCGATTATGGGGAGGTCGCCAAGGAAGGGAACCTTGTTGCTACCATCGGTCGTTTCTGCATTGTCGATCAGGCCGCCCACGACCACAACCTGCCCGCTTTTGACGCGAACGGTGGTATTCATTTCCCGCAGCTTAATTCTGGGAACACCGATGGTGGCGGCCCCGGCCCCAACGTCTATGTACTCAACCCTGTCGCCATCAAGCTTCGAGGTGACCGGGGTCAGGGTGAGAATAATCTCGTCGTTGTCCATGATGGTGCCGATCACCGACATACCGATGCCGGACATGAGGGTTGCCGTGGTGATGCTGTATGACACCGTGCCTGTGGTGCCATCAATTCTGGACTCAATCTTATCGATATATTTGACACTGTCACCGGCGGTAATAAGCCCGGGTTGTCCGTTCATAATGCTCAGTTTTGGATTGGCCAGCACCGAGGTATCCCCCTGGGTATCCAGAAAATTCAGGGCCAGGGAGAAAGGATTGGCGCCGGCGGCCAGGGCGACCTTGCTCACTACTCGGCCACCGCTGTTCGCTGTCTCTGCATCGTAGATAATGCCGTTGGGGCCAAACAGGGTGAAATCGACATCTTTTCCGGTCAGAAAATTGGTCCAATCGATGCCGCGACTTTCGCTATTATCAATGGAAACCTCCACAATTTTCGCTTCGATGGAAATCTGCCGGTAGAGCTCCGTTTTTAAATTTTCCAGATAGACGGCAATCTTTTCAACCAAGGGCCTCGGGGCGGTCACGGTGATCAGGCCGATGGGCTTGTCGATGCTGTAATACCCTTTTCCTGCCTGGACATTGCGTTTGGTCGTTGCTACCGCGGGAGCAGGAGGCGTGGCGGCCGGCGGTTGGGCATAGCCGGTCTGAGCTGCGGAACCTGTGGCGGCGGGAGCAGGAGGGGGAACGGTTTCCTCCCATATGTCAAGTATCTGGTCAAGGTTCTTCCTGACATTTTCCCAAATATCAAAATCGTTTTTTTCGCTGGTCAGCTGGATATTGCCCTTAAGACCGCTTGATGCTACGCTGCCTCCCAACACATCGCCACCGACTCCGGTGTTATAGGAAGATTTTAAAAAAGGCATGGCCACATGGAATTTCCGGGTTTCCCGGTACTTGACCACGATGGTGTTGCCCTGGACCTCATGGAAATAATCCTTTTGCCGGAGGATATTGTCCAGCGATTTGAAAAAGTCATCCTCCGCCCGGATATCGACATCCACCATGGCCATCTGGTCAACATCGCTGGCCCAGCTGATGTTCATGCCTTTCAGGGCGGCCAGCCGTTTCATGATGTCGCGTAACGCCACCGGACCGGTATTGGAGGAAATATCGGCACCCACCGGGATGGTAAGGCCTTCGGCACCCCCCGCCCCGATATTTTGGGCGGAAGTATCGCCGAGCATATATGCCGGTTTCTGGAAACGGACCGGCAACCGGCCTGCTTCCAGATTCTCCGCCTGTTTTGTTGCGGCAAGCGAATCTTGCGTTGTCGTGGTTTTGGCGGCAGGTGCGCAGCCGGTATTGAGCAGCAGGCCGATCGCTGCCCAGACAAATAAGGTCGCTATGCTTCGAGTTTTCTTTTTCATGATGGCAGTCTTTATACTTTTTTGAGGTGAAAAAATTTGTTGAAACCGCAAGAAGCCTCGTTCACAACCTCACGGGATCATCAAATTTCAGGTAAAAACCGAAAACGCCTCAACTATATGTCAATTTGCCGCATTGATTCTTCCCTTGATGAACTGCTGCAAATCTTCCGGCACCGTGTACCCGGAAAGCAGAACAGCATTGTATGCCGCGACAGCCTGGGCGGAATGTCCAAGTTTGTCAAGAATGCGGGCCTTGGCCACCAAGGTGTCCAGGGTATCTCCGAACAGGGCTTCATGCTTGTCCAGGAGAGCCATGGCCCCATTGTAACTTTGATACTCTTCGGCAAAGGAAGCGTAGCTGATCAGCGCTTCGCTGGGAGGCGTTTCCCCGCTTATGGCCAAATCAAAGTATGCTTTGGCCGCTTCGGTTTTTTTCATGTTGGCCGAGCCAATGGCCGCCTGGAGGGCGGCTCCGGCGTTGGCGGGTTCCAGGGTCAGCGTTGCCTTGGCATAGTGCACGGCCTTGGCATTCAGCCCGAGTTGGGTAAGGCAGAGCGAGGCGATGCGGCTTGCAAGCTGGGCGTTTTCCGGCCAATTGCTGAAGGCTGCTTCGTAGAGAGATAACGCTTTCTCGAACTGGCCATTTTTTTCAGCGGCAACGGCTTGCTGGATGAGGGTTTTCGCTTCGACAACCCCTTTGGGCGTCTCCAGGCGCTGTTTCACGGAGAGGGCCTCAATCCTTTCGCCTCCCCTAACGGAAACTGCTTCCGTGGCGGCTTTCGGCCATTGGAATTGTTTGGCTTTCGGCGAGATGACGATGGTGTTGAACCGTTCCTCTTTCTGCAGATCCTTGAGATTGAGAATGATGTCCAGGGCAAAATCCCAGGGAATATCGTTGAGCGCAAGAGTCAGGGTACCGGTGACCCCTTCGTCCACAACAACATTTTGCCCGCTTATTTCGCCGAACAGCCTGAACACATTGTGGAGATCAATCTTAAAGAAATCCACGGTGATTTTCTGTTTTTCATATCCTGCGAAAGCAAAGGAGTCCGCCTTGCTGGTTTTCTCTGAACTTTTCCGGGCAGGGGAGGGCGCAGCCTTGGCTGTCTTGGGCGATTTGGCTGCAGCGGTTTTGGTTTTTTTCTGTGCGCTGGTGAATTTGGGGACGATCAACTCCGGGGCGATTGCCTCGGGGGCCGGGCCTGCCGTCGCCTCCGGAAGTGCAGCCGCCTCCACAGGCAGGGATGGCGCAGATTCAGGCTCTGAAGGAAGCATTTTGGCTTCCGCGGGCAGGGGTTCCGGTTGTTTGGCCGGCTCCTGCGTGATGATGCCTGCCACGCCGGGCGCGGCAACAGACGCCGAAGGTTCGGCGATTTTTACCAGCAAACCATCGGGCCTGTTTTCCATCTCATAGGTGAACAACTCCTTGAGGCCGGAATCAAAAACAATGCGCACCGCGGATTTACGCTGGCCCGCGCGGATTTTTGCCAAGGCTGTTCCGACCGTATGGTGCAGGGTGTATCCGCGCGGGAGCGTGAGGTTGGCAATGTCGATATACATTCTGTCCGGGCGGCCACTTCCTTTAACGAGATGGGCTTTTTGAAAATTAGCGATAGGTCCGTTCGTTTTGATAAAGACTTGGGTTTCGGCCGGGTTGGTGGTGTCAACCTCAATGTCCTGAAGCTTTGATGCCGGAGGTGCTGCCGGGGCGGCAATGGTTGCGGGTTGCGGTTCCGCTTCGGTTCCGGGTGCAGCCTGCACGATTTGGGGGGGCAGGGGCATTGTTTTTGCAAAACTAACGACAATATTGTTCCCTTTTCTTTCGATGGTATAGGCCGGGTCGTCGGAGAGATAGATTTCCAGGCGGGCGATGGCCGGTTCCTGATCGGTCAGGGCGATATTTTTAATGTCCTGCACCGGACCCTGTGGCAGATTTACCGGAATAGCCGTGGAGTCAAGGAGTCTGGCATCGGCAATGTCCAGCACGATCCGCAGGGGATCGAAGAGCTCGTACATGGTGTAGGTGGGGGGAGTTGCCCCTTGAACCACCAGCTGCAAGCCATCGGCGGTTTGCTCAAGGGTAATGCTTGATATTGCATAGGTCGCCTTTGCCTGGGAGGCGGTCTGTTGAGCAAAAGTTGTCCCGGTCACAAGAAAACAGAATATCATCAGCCCGGCAGAGATACCTTTCAGGCGGGTAATAAGGGGCGTCATTATTTTTCTCCCTCTTTGTTTAAGATCATTTCAATTTTGCGGGATGTGCGTTCACCGGCCACATTTTTCATTTGCTCGATGATTACCTTCTCTTGGGTTATTTGGATAACTTCTCCCGTTTCCCCAATTTTTGTGCCCTTGCGGAGCACATAGCCGATGCCGGAGGAATCCTGCACCATGGCCAGTAATCCGCGCTTGCCGGAAACAATGGCGACCAGGGTCAACTGGGCTGGTTCAAATTTTTGTGTTCCCGTCAGCTCGGCTTGGGCCTTGGCCTCGGCCTTCATGATTTCCTGAGTGAGAAACGGAAAAAAAGGATCAGGTCTTTCCCGGTTATAGACAAAAGGTGGCGTCTGCCCGCTGGCCAGGGCGGTTTCCAATGCTCGGTCCGGACTGGCGCCGGCGTCCGGCGTGACGGTTTCGGGCTGCTGGGCAAAAGCAACCCCCCAAGCGACCACACAGCACAGGCTTGTAACAAGGGCAACCGCGAGGAAATTATTTTTTGAGTATACGCTGTTCATCATAATGAGTGGTTCTCGTCGAAGGCAACGGTTATCGCTCTGCAACTCTTTAATTTCGTGATGTTCCTCGGTTATTTCTTCCCTTTTACATCTTTCGCGCTGGCTTCAATTTCAGCGGGATTGAGAAAGCGGTAAGTAACAAGTTGAAAGGTTGAGTTCAGGATCATTTCTCCGCCCGTCTGTTTGGGGGAATCCATCTTGATGTTGTTCACGGAGACAACTCGGGGGAGCTTGCTGATTTTGTCAAGAAAAACGCCGACATTGTGGTATGGCCCCTGCACCCCGATATCCACTGGAATTTCCGCGAAAAATTGCTGCGGTTTTTCTGCCAGCGGTTTGAAGGAAAGTACATCAAGACCCGAGGCGGTGGCCTGTCCGGAAATGGTGGCAAGGAGCGAGGGGATTTCTTTTTCGTCGGGCAGCAACAGGGATGCCTCGAGAAACTGCCGTTGAACCTTCGCCATTTCCGCCTTGTGCTTGTCAAGGTCGTTGGCGATCTTTTCTATTTTTCGAATTTCTTCTTCAATCCCGGCTTTTTGTGTTTCAAGGGTTTTTATTTCGGTGGTTTTCGGGGAATAGGCAAGGAAAAAGAAGGCCACGCCCGGCAGGATGCAGGCGGCCGCAGCGATCAGCATCTTTTGCTTCAAGTCAAGCCGGCTCATCTTGCTGTCGAGAAATTTCTCGAGGCCGGCCTGGATTTTTTGTATGTCAAGCGCCATGGTTTCTCCCGCCCAAGGTGTTAACTGTTCGGTGCGACAACATTTATTATAAGAGAAAAGGATTTCAGTTTCTGCTTGGCAACATCCGTCTGCGCGGAGCTGGTCAATTCGGTCTTTTCAAAATATTCAGAGGCTTCCAGTTGCTGCATGTACTGGGCAATGGTTTCGTTATCCAGGGCAATGCCTTGCAGCTGCAAGCGTCCGCTGGACTGTTGCAGGGAATTGAGCCACATGCGGTTTGTCGGAGTGCGTGAGGCCACTTCATCGAGGACGCGCACCGTAACCTGGGCGCCGGCCTGGAGTTTTTTTATGGAGTCCAGCTTCTGCTCCACCAGTTGCTTTTCTTTTTTCAGGGTATCGATCTGTTTTATGATGGGCTGGTAGGACTGTTTTTTCTTGTCAAGCGCAACAAGCTCTTCCCGCAGGCTGGCAATCTTTCCTGCCAAGGCAAACCAGCCGACCGCAAGGATGAGCAACACCAGCGCAAAGACGGCGGAAAACCCCAGAAGCTCTGTCTTCAGGCGCGCTCTTTTTTTCAGCTGCCTGATCGGCAGGAGGTTGATGCGGATCATGGCGGTTAGACCTCCACCGGCCTTGTTGCCAGGCCGGCAGCAAGGGTCATTTCAGGAGCAATACTTTTCAAATAGGCGGGATCAATGGCTCGGCTGTCCACCGATGCTTGCTTGAAAGGGTTGAAAATTTCCACGGGGATATCGGTTTCTTTTTCAAAGAATTCGGTAAGACCCTGTATCTTTGCGCCGCCCCCGCTCAGGACAATTTTCGAAATCGTTTCGTCCGGATGATTGGAGTAATAAAAATCAATGGCCCGCTTTACCTCTGTTACCCACTGACTACAGGTATTGGCAAAAAGTGTTTCAAGCTCCCCCTGCTTTTCGTGAGCGACGATCTCCCCTGTTTTTAAGGCCTCGGCCTCTTCAAAACCGACCCCAAAAAGATTCTCTATCTGTTCGGTCAATTGCCGGCTGCCGAGAACAACGTCCCGGGCCAGGATGGAAGAGCCATGGGAGATGATATTGATGTTCATTTTTGAGGCGCCGATATCCACCAGGGCGACATTGTCCGCCAGGCTGAAATTGGCCTCAAAGGCGTTTTCCAGGGCAAAGGCATCCACGTCAACAACAACCGGCTGGAGGCCTGCCGCCCGCAGCATGTTGAGATATCCATCCACGACATCCCGCTTGGCTGCAACGAGCATGACATCCGTGCGGTCATCGCTTGCGGTGTTGGTTTTTAAATCCTGGAAATCCAGATAGACGTCTTCAATGTCGAAGGGGATGTACTGCTCCGCCTCTGATTCGATATGTTTTTCAAGCTCCTCTTCGGTCATCACGGCCAGATTTATTTTTTTGACGATGACAGAATATCCTGAAATGGAGATGGCGACTTTTTTGTTCTTGATTTTAAGGTTGTTGACCAGGGAGGTGATGACCTTGCCCACGGCCGCAGGGTCCTGCAAGGCGCCGTCCTCAAGCGAATCGGGGGGAAGCAGGGCGCTGCCCAGGGCTACGAGTTCATAGCCGTTGCCCTTTTCCGCCAGTTCACAGATCTTCACGGCATGGGAACCAATATCAAGGCCGATGGAGAGCGTTTGCCTTTTGAGGAAAGGAAGATGCAAGGATGGCAATTGTAATTTCTTGAAACCGGATTTGCCCATGAGCTCCCCGTGACCAAGGTTTTCTGGCGGTACACATCCGCAGGCCGACCATCGGCTGCCGCGCGGAATACTTTCTAACTGCGCTTGGTGCTTATAATTTTATCTACATTTATTGCATTAGAGACACAAAAAAAACATGGTGTCAAGAATAAAGTAAGCGATAGATCGTGGATTTTTCTCATAAAAATTAACTAATTGAGGAGGGGGCCGGGATAGGGGGATGGTCGCAAAAACTTAAAAATATCGATATGTTGTGTTCACCATAAATGGCTGCCACTACATGTGGTTCGTACCCCAGGAAATAACTCAGGATTATTATGGGCCGGAATCCAGAGGATTTCTTGGCCGGATACATTCCGCCCCTTGTATTTATTTCGGTCTTCGCTTATTTTGTGGCAACCTTTCCGGCTGACGGACCTGTTGCTTGACGGCTCTTGTCTCTCCCGGATGAACAGATTTATGAGACGAGGATCAAACGTGCTGAAGAAAACTCCCGGCAAGATCATGGAAAAATCTGTTGTGCGTGAATATGCCGAGGCAATCATTATTGCCTTGCTGCTGGCCTTTTTTATTAGAACCTTTGTGGTGCAGGCTTTCAAGATTCCTTCCGGCTCCATGATCCCCACCTTGTTGGTTGGTGATCATATCCTGGTCAATAAATTCGGCTACGGCGTGAAAAACCCTCTGAGCGGGGCGACGTGGATCGCCGTGGGAGATCCCCAGCGGCATGATGTCATTGTTTTTAAGTATCCGCAAAATCCTTCCCAGGACTTTATCAAGCGGGTTGTGGGGGTTGCCGGGGACCGGGTTGAAGTTGTGCGCAAAAAGGTCTTTGTCAATGGCGAACCTTCTGTGGAGCCAAACGCCGTGAATCTGGAAACGGAGGTGCTGCCTTCTCCCAGAGACAACATGGCGCCGGTCACTGTGCCGCCCGGCTCCGTTTTTGTCATGGGGGATAACCGTGACAACAGCCACGACAGCCGATTCTGGGGATTTGTTGACCTCAAGGCCATCCGGGGCAAGGCCTTTATGCTGTACTGGTCATGGGACAGTGCAAATTTCACGGTGCGTTGGAGTCGGCTTGGTAAAATAATTCCTTAAGCCGCAGGGCAAAAACAGCAGCGCTGGGCACAGTAATGGTTATTTCGTAACCGTTCTTAAAAAAGTTCTGGACCAAAGGCGCCCGTTTTTTCTATTCTGAATTGATGCGGCGTCAATCCTCCTATTTGCACGGAAAGAATCGTATGAATCCCGAGTACCGATTCAGCCATAAACATGTCCTTGGCCTGGCCGATTTTTCCGCGGAAGATATTCAGGCCGTTTTGCAGACCGCGGAATCGTTCAAGGAAATTTCATCCCGATCCATAAAAAAAGTTCCCACCCTCCGCGGCAAAACCATCATCAATTTTTTCTTTGAGCCCAGCACCCGAACCCGTCTGTCCTTCGAGGTTGCCGCAAAGCGCATGAGCGCGGACACCTTCAACATCTCCAATTCGGGCAGCAGCACGGTGAAGGGAGAAACCCTCATCGACACCGCACGGAATCTTGCCGCCATGAATCCGGACTGCATCATCCTCCGGCATCCCCGTTCAGGCTCGGCCCGCCTGTTGGCCGATCATATCAACGCCTCCGTGATCAATGCCGGGGACGGAACCCACGAACATCCCAGCCAGGGTCTCCTCGACCTGATGACGGTCCGGGAAGCCAAGGGCGGGATCGCGGGGCTCAAGATCGCCATTATCGGCGATATAGCCCACAGCCGGGTGGCGCACTCCAATATCATCGGTTTTTCCAAGATGGGGGCGTCCGTGACGGTGAGCGGCCCGGCGACGCTGATTCCCCCAGGCATCGAGGAATTGGGCGCCCAGGTCAGCCGGAGCGTGCTGGAGGCGGTTGATGGGGCCGATGTGATCATGGCCCTGCGGATTCAAAAAGAGCGCCAGCAGGATCCGCTGTTTCCCTCCCTGCGGGAATATGCGAAATTTTTTGGCGTTTCCCAAAAGGTGGCGGACGCAGCCAAGCCCGAGGCGATCATCATGCATCCCGGCCCGATCAACCGGGGGGTTGAGCTTGATCCCAAGCTTGCCGACGGCAGCCGGTCGGTGATTCTGGAGCAGGTTACCAACGGGGTGGCGGTGCGGATGGCTTTGCTCTATCTGATAATGGGAGGCGACTAGTATGCCCGGACTTATTTTGTTAAAGAATGGGCGCGTGATTGATCCGGTGAACGGCATTGATCAGATCCAGGACGTGTTGATCGCAGATGGCAAAATAAACGCGGTGGCCCAGCCAGGCACCCTTTCCGAGCCGGCAGGGGGCCTTGTCTATGACCTGGCCGGGAAATGGGTGGTGCCGGGGCTGATCGACATGCATGTGCATCTGCGCGAGCCAGGCCACGAGTACAAGGAAACCGTCGCCACCGGAACCCGCGCCGCCGCGGCCGGGGGCTTTACCGCCGTGGCGGCCATGCCGAACACCAAACCGGTCAATGACAATCAGACCGTGACCCTGTTCCTTCTGGCCAAGGCGGCGGAAGCCGGTTTTGCCCGGGTTTACCCGGTGGGCGCGATAAGCTGTGGCAGCAAGGGGGAGCATCTTGCCGAGTTTGGCGAGCTGCGTCAGGCCGGGGCGGTTGCCGTAAGCGATGATGGCCTGCCGGTGGGCAACAGCCAGCTCATGCGCCGGGCTCTGGAGTACGCGGGCAACCACGATCTGCTGGTCATTTCCCATGCCGAGGAGCTGACGCTCAGTCACAGTGGGGCGATGAACGATGGGCCGCTGGCCACCCGGCTCGGCCTGCGGGGCATTCCCCATGTGGCCGAAGAAATCATGGTCTATCGCGATCTGGCCCTGGCGGAATTTACCGGCCGGCCCATCCATATCGCCCATGTGAGCACCAAGGAGTCGCTGTCCCTGATCCGAAGGGCCAAGGAAAAGGGCGTGGCGGTTACCGCGGAAACAGCGCCGCATTATTTCACCCTCACCGAGATGGCGGTGGACGGCTACAACACCCTGGCGAAAATGAATCCTCCCCTGCGAACCGAGGCGGATGTCGCCGCAGTCCGGGAGGCCTTGCGGGATGGGACCCTTGACGCCATTGCCACGGATCATGCGCCGCATGGCGAGCTTGACAAGGATATGGAGTTTGATCTGGCGGCCAACGGCATAATCGGCCTGGAAACCGCGGTGCCGTTAACCTTGCGGCTGGTGCGGGAAAATCAGTTTGATGCCCGGAGGATGGTGGAGCTGCTTTCGGTGAATCCGGCCAGGATTCTCGGGGTGGAAGGCGGGACCCTTTCCGTGGGCGCGCCGGCGGATATCGCGGTGATTGATCCGGAGAAGAGGTTTGTTTTTACCGAGGAGAGTATTCAGTCCAAGAGCAGAAATTCCCCCTTTCTTGGTTGGGAGCTGCAGGGCAAGGCGGTCTTGACCATCCTGCAGGGCAGGATAACCTGGCAGGAAACCTTCAGCTCTTGATGTCCAGCAGGCTGCCAAGCATTTCATCCTGAACCTGCACGGTTTTCAGGTTGGCCTGAAAAAAGCGGCGGCTCAGCATCATGCTGGGCAGCTCTTCGCCCAGCTCCACGTTTGATTGTTCCACCAGGGTCTCTCCGGCGGATGTCTGTTCATACACCATCGGTCCGGGCGTCTGAATCTGCTGCGCCACCGCCTCTATGCCCCGTGGTTCCTGTTCGTGCAGGGTAACCCGCGTTTTTTTGTAGCCATCCGTATTGATGTTGGCCACATTATTGGCGTTTGATTCAATTTTTTTCTGGATGGCGGTCAGGCCGGAAAGTGCCGAATGGATGCCGGAAATCATGGGGTTGCCTCCTGGTGTCTGTGTGCGACGGATGCCCTATCATATTTCCTTATCGGTCTTTTTGGCAAGCAGCTTTATTTTTGTCGGTGGTAATGGCACGGTTTTCCAGGTATATCTAACAGGAATGCGGCAGGGCGTGCGTGTCTCCTCCGCGGTTTTTGCCAACCGGAAAGTCTGGTTATTCGTATAACGGCTTTCTCTGATGATGCATGATGAGGGTTGTTATGCCTTTTTATACCGCCCAGGATGTGGGTCGATTTTTTCTCAATCCGCTCTTTCCTGTATTTTTTATCGGGCTGGTTCTGCTACTCAAGAAGGAGCGGACCCGCTTCGGCCTGCTTTTTCTGCTGCTCTACCTCTATGGAGTCAGCATTCCCTATACTTCACAGATTGTCATGGCCAAATGGTCGGTGCCGGATACGGTGGACCGGCATGGCAGGTATGACGCCGCCGTGGTCTTGGGGGGGATGGTTGATTATAAATGGTATGTGAAACATGCGGCGGAGAATGAAGAAGAGATCTTCAAATATGTCTCCGACTACCAGCAGCTGGGGCAGAGTTCCGCGCGGATACTTATGGGGGCCGCGGCGCTGAAAAGTGGCTTGGCCGACACCTTGCTTCTCAGCAATGTGAGCATCAAGGGCGTGAACGAGACCAGAATCCTCCTTGATCTCTTGGCAAGGCAGGGGATTGATCCAGGAAAGATCGCGGTCCACGGCAAGGTCTACAATACCCTGGCCGAGGCGAAAAGCGTCAAGGCATACAGCGAGAATAATGGCATCGGGAGGATTCTGCTCATTACCTCTGCCAATCATATGCGGCGGGCGGCGGCGCTTTTCCGCAAGCAGGGACTGACTCCGGACCTGCTCTCTGTTTCCAGGGACAACAGGCCCATAACCAGAGAAAGTTTTGTTCCTTCCGGCGACGGCTTGGAGGATACCTACGGGATGCTCTATGAGCTTGTCGGCTACACCGCCTACTTGATTCGGGGCAATCTGTAAACTTCCCTTATTCGTCCTCGCCGATCTTTTTTGTATACCCGCATTCCTTGTTCGGACAATGCAGTTGCAGGCCGCTTTTTTTCGTCTCCCGCTCGAGCAAATAGGCAGAGCCGCACTGCGGACACGGTTCATTGACCGGCCTGTCCCAGAGGGCGAAGGTGCATTTCGGATAGCGGCTGCAGCTGTAAAAGACCTTGCCGCGTTTGGAGATCTTCTGGATAAGTTCTCCGGTGCATCCTGGTTCCGGACAGGGAACCCCGGTGGTGGTGGCGCGGATGTTTTTGCAGGCCGGATAGCCGGAACAGGCCAGAAACTTGCCGTAGCGGCCATTCTTAAAGACCATGGGCTTGCCGCATTTTTCACAGAGCTCGCCTGATTCGGCCGGCTGCTCCCGGTCAACGGGCACGATCTTGCCCTCCTCGTTTCTGGTGAAATCCTGGGTGTGTTTGCACGCCGGATAGTTTTCGCAGGCCAGAAATTCGCCGTTTTTCCCCCACTTGATCACCATTTTTCCATCACAGAGCGGACAGGGAAGGTCGGTGGGGATGGCGGTTTTCTTGACCGATTTCATCTCCTCCTTGGCTGCATCCAGGGTCTTGCTGAATGGGCCGTAAAAATCCCGCAGGACTTTGAGCCACTGGGTGTTGCCGGCCTCGACCTCGTCGAGCTTTTCCTCCATGGAGGCGGTGAATTCTATGTCCAGAATATCCGGAAAATGGGCGACCAGCAGTTCGTTGACCAGCTTGCCCAGGTCGGTGGGCATGAATTTGCGCTGGACCAGAAGGGCGTATTCCTTGTCCTGGATGGTGGAAAGGAT